>JAFWZP010000097.1 GCA_017522255.1 Bacteroidales bacterium
CATGTTCATGTTCATGTTCATGTCCATGTTCTTCGTGATGATGATGTATCTTTTTGCCTCGTCCCTCGCATTCTTCTTCTTCGGTAAGCGGACGCTCTATTTCTTGTATCCATTTGGCAGCAAGAGTTGTTCTATTAAAATCAAACATACAGGTATTCAGCAAATCATTAATATCTACTTTGGCATAGTTTGCTTCTATTATTCTCGTAGAAGGGTTTAATGTATTGATAATCTTTTTTATCTCATTCTTTTCGTCTTCGTTTACCTCATCTACTTTATTAAGTATTACTATATTGCAAAACTCTATCTGCTGTATTATCAAGTTTTCTATATCATCTTCTTGCAAATTCTCGGTTGCAAGATTCGAACCACAGCCAAACTCGCTTTTCAACCTCAAAGCATCTACTACCGACACCACGCAATCGAGGCTACAAATCTCATAGCCGAAATAACGCATACTTGTTTTTTGCATAGCCACCAAAGTTTGTGCTATTGGTTCGGGTTCACAAATACCACTTGCCTCTATAGCTATATAGTCAAACTTATTGGTATTCACAATATCTTGAACTTGCTTTATCAAATCGGTTTTCAGCGAGCAACATATACATCCATTCTGTAGTGCCACCAAACTTTCATCGTCTTGATTGACCACTCCACCCTTTTGTATCAATGTTGCATCGATATTTACCTCGCCTATATCATTCACTATAACAGCAAACTTTATTCCCTGCTGATTGGATAATATATGGTTGATAAGTGTAGTTTTGCCACTTCCCAAATAACCGGTAAGTAATAATATTGGTACTGTCTTATTCATTATTTTATTATTTATTAATTATTTAGTCTTCAACGAATAGTTCTATTATTTTTAGTATAACAGCCGAAGCCTTTTGCATACTTTGGAGTGGGATATACTCGTATCGGCTATGAAAATTGTGCCCGCCAGCAAATATATTTGGACAAGGCAAACCTTCATACGACAATCGTGCTCCATCTGTGCCTCCTCGTATAGGTTTTATCTTTGGCACTACTTCACACCTTTTCATAGCTTCTACTGCCTTATCTACAATATGAATATGAGGTTCTATTTGCTGTTTCATATTATAATACGAATCCCTTATATCTATCTTTATAGTATCTTTGCCATAACGTTTATTTAACATAGCTACTATATCCATCATATTTTTCTTTTTCGCCTCAAACAATTCTTTATCATGATCGCGTATAATATAATCCATGGTGGCTTCTTCCACTGTTCCCCCCATATCGGTAAGATGGTAGAAACCTTGGTAACCTTCGGTTTTTTCGGGTCGTTGAGTGTGTGGCAAAAGAGAATTTATCTCAGTTGCTATATTCAAAGCATTAATCATCTTTCCCTTGGCATATCCCGGGTGAATATCTTGTCCTTGTATTGATATTTTCACACCGGCAGCATTAAAGTTTTCATATTCAAGCTCACCAATCTCGCCACCATCTATAGTATAAGCATATTGTGCGCCAAACTTCTCCACATCAAAATGGTCGGCACCTCGCCCCACTTCTTCATCGGGAGTGAAAGCTATCTTTATATCGCCATGAGGCATAGCGGGGTGCTGAATTATATAGTCTAACGCATACATTATAGCTGCTATGCCGGCTTTGTCGTCAGCACCAAGCAGTGTTGTACCATCGGTGGTTATTATTGTACTGCCCTTGTATTGCTTCAGTTCGGGAAATTTATCCACCTGTAGCACTATATTTTTCATTGTATTAAGCACTATATCTTCACCATCGTAATTTTCAATCACCTGTGGTTTTACATCTTTTCCCGAGCAATCAGGCGAAGTATCAACATGAGCTATAAAACCTATTGCAGGCACATCTTTATCCACATTACTCGGTATCGATGCCATCAAATAACCGTATTCATCTATTTCAGAGGCTATTCCCATAGCTTGTAATTCGCTTTGCAACACTTTCTGCAAATCTATCTGTTTTGATGTGGTCGGTTGGCATTCACTTCTATCATCAGACTGTGTATCAATGGCCACATATCGCAAAAATTTGTCTAAAATATTTTCCATAGTTTAATACCTTTCTATTATACTACCTTTTTCTTCGTAGTTTTTCATTGTTATATATGTGGGAATGTTTTGTTTCAGTTCTTCCACATGGCTTATTATACCCACCACCCTATTTTCTTTACCAAGCGATTTTAATGTATTGAATATTACCTCCAAACTATCTTTATCCTGAGTACCAAAACCTTCGTCGAGGAAGAAAAACTTTTTGGTGTTGTTGGCTAAACACTGCACACTATCCACCAAAGCAAGAGCAAGTGCCAACGAAGCCTGGAATTTTTGCCCACCACTAAGTGTTTTTATCGAGCGTGTTTTTCCTTGATTCAAACTATCTCTCACATCTAATTCTTCGTTTTCGTTGGTTACTATAGCCAATTGCTGCGATGTCATTTCTTTGAAACGCACATTGGCATTGTTTACCAAGTTTTCCAAATACATACCCGACACATATTTCATAAAACCACCGCCTCTGAATAGTCCGCAAAGTGTATTTAAATTCATTTCTCGCTGTTCCAACACTTTGTCACCGGCTTCCAACTGCTGTTTTTTAGCAAGACTTTCTTTCAATCTTTCGATGTTTTTGGTTGCCACTGCCTGCTGTTGCAGTATTCTTTGGTTCTCTTGTTCCATGACTTTCAATGTGGCTATGCTTTCGGCATGTGCTTCGGGATTGTAAGTCTCACCGTTTATTTCTTTTTCCAACTCGCTCTTCTGCGACACTATGGCATTATATTTTTCCCTAAATTCATCTATCTTACCTTGTATATGATTGGCATTAAGGTTTTTCATAATCACCATCTCCACATATTCCAATGATTCAAATCTGCTATCTTGCACTTTGCTTCCCAAGTCGGAATTTATCTGTTCTAAATCCTCCTTCACTATAGTGTTTTGACTTTCGAGTACCCCTTTTTCGCCTTCCAATTTATTTGTAATGGCATGTATCTCTTCTTTCTTATTCTTAAGCAAGGTATAGTTATTTTCTATTTTTTTTATCGTACAACTCTTATTATCCACCATTTGATCTATAGTTGCATCATTGAGAGTTTGGCATTGCTGCCACATATCGGTGTCTATATCAGCTTTGTTTTGCTGCAATATCGTTTGCTTGGGAAGCAATAAGGTTGTGATTTCTTGCAACTGTTTGTTGCATTCCTCTCGTTTGTTTCTATGCAGTGTCAGTGCTTTTTCTTTACTATTTATGTTATCAAGCAACTTATTCAAGTTGTTTATTTTAGCATTTTCTTCGGCTATTTTAAGTCTGTAATCGCTATCATTATAGGTAAAACCTTGCCATACAAACAAGGCTATATGTGCCGCTATATCATTATTTATATCAGCCTTTTTAATAGCAAGTTCATTTTTTTGAGCATTTCGCTCGTTTTGTGCTTCAACGTTTTTATCAACCCACACCAAGGCTTTGTGATACAAATTATCTTTTTCTTTTTCAAAGCTATCCATTATGGAGTTTAGCTTTGCTATTTCGACTTCTACACTACTTGTGGCAATATTGGGGTGATGCACACTACCACATAGCGGACAAGGCTCGCCATCGTGCAAAGTGGTAGAATAGTGATATAGCTCTTGTTGTACTCTCAAGCTATTCAACTTCTCATTGATGGATTTCATTTCCAATTCTATCCTATCTATTTCTTTTGTAAGATATAATCGCACTTCATTTAAATCAACACTACAATTTTTCAGATAACTCCTACCAAGCACTAATGCAGACAACTGCTTGGTTAGTTCATTGTCAGCAAGCAACAACTTTTCTTGTTTTTGTTCATTATCCGATAGGTCATCTAATAGTTTGTGATACAAGGTATACCACTCGTGTAGTTTCATCAGTTGATCGGCAGGCAAAGTTGTCTCTTTCAGCGTGGTGTACTCGGCAACAAGACTTGCTTTTTGCATATCGGCATCGCTTATCTTTTGCTCAATGTCTTTTATTTCATTATCCAACTGAGCTTTGCCATCATTCAATCTTACTATCTCTTTTTCCAATACTCTGACACTCAAAATCTTTCTCAGTTGCTCTATTTCCTTGTTATATTCCCCTATCCTACCATACTCTTTTTCGCATTTTTCATATTCAGTTAATATTTCTTCGGATTTGTGTTTGGCTTTCAAATAGTCTTCTTCCGCCTTTTTCAAACTCTCTTTTATCTCATTTCTACGTTTTATAATGTTGTTTCGCTGTTTTATATCTTCACCAAAAATATGCACACACTCATTGTATTCCTTCAGTTGCTCGGCCATTTTTGTTATCACCTCCTTGTCGGCTTCCAACTTCTGCTGCTCAGCCACACACACCATATATCTGTCCACCAAGCCTTTCAGCCTATCCATTTTAAGTGTTTGTTGCTTGCATTTTTCCAACTGTTGCCCATTGACTTTAAGTGCATCGCTCAATTGGTTCAATTTGATGATTTCTTGTTCCACCTCCTCTTCCGACACTGCACTCAGCTGCTCCAACTGTCCGGTTATAAAGGTTCTTTTTTCCCTGGTTTCGGAGAGCAAAGAGCCGGCTTTGGCCGACAAGTCGTATCTCTTTAGTTCGGGGAATATTTTCGAAAACATCTCGGTACGGTCGCCACTGCTCATCTCCAAAAAGTCTTTGAACGCACCTTGCGGTATTATTATCACCTTGCGGAAATTTTCATAGCTAAGCCCTATGATGTTTTCCATTTTATTGGCATCATCTTTCAAATCCAAAGCCACCCACTCACCATTCTCTTTCTTATAAAGTTCACGTTTAGGAGTGGTAACATTTTCAAAGTTTTTGGAGTTACGTTTCAGTTTCACTATCGACCTGTATTCCATCTCACCGGCTTCGAACTCAAAATCAATATATGATTCATTTGAACTCAAGTTCATCATATTATACAAATAATCGCGACCACCCATACGTTCAGACTTGGAATACAAGGCAAAAATGATAGCTTCCAATATGGTGGACTTACCCGATCCCACTTTACCAAAAATACCAAACAGAGACTCTTGTGTAAGCCGTTTGAAATCTATGGTCTGCTTATTTTCTCTAAAAGAATATATTCCTGATAATGTAAGCTTTAAAGGTATCATTTTGCTAATATTTCGTGAAACAAATTCATTATATCATCGTTAGGTTCCAACCCACTCTTTTGCCTTTTAAAGTAATCGGCAAACAATGCATCAGTATCGTGTATCAAATCCGAAATCTTATGTTGGTCAACACTCTCTTCGCCTGCTGCCGACACTTCGGGTCGTAAGGTTACTATCTTGCTATGCGACCGATTTATCATTGCTATCTCGTTGGCTGTAAGATAAGCATCGGTTTTAACAGTAAGATACACCCACACATCAGGGTTGTCAATCAACCATCGGCAAGCCTCATCTACACTATCAAACTCCTTATTAACCAACTTACAACCACTTGTCAGCTCCACCTTTCGTGTAATGGCTTCGCAGCCCGGCTCTATATCAGATATCAGCACATACTTATCCTGCTCGCTTTCGGCAAAACTATATTCCAACGGACTACCACTATACCACACCTTGTTGCTACCCACTTTAAAACAACGATGCAAATGACCCAATGCAACATACTGTACTTCTTGTGGAAAATTTTCCACATACACTGCCGATGCACCTCCTACATTTATGCTGTTTTCATCGTCGGGCTCTGCTGTAGTGTCGTCAGCACCCTTAGTAACAAACAAATGTGTTACCAGCAAGTTCACTCCATTGCTGTCGCAATACTTCTCTGCCAAAAGTCGCCACCTGCCTTCCAATTCATTACGCAGTTGCACATCTTGATCTTCTACACCCAAAAACTTTTTTAAACGCTCATGATTGGCAAAAGGGGTATAAATCACACGCACCGGATATTGCACATTGGGCAATCGTAGTTCCATAAAACCTTCTTCGCCGACTGTTACGGATATATTGCCGGTTGTGGTAAACGTTGCCACCTTCGACTGTGGAGTACCCAACAGATATATAGCCTGCACATCGGCCAATGCTTCGGGACTTTCTACCCGTTCGGGACTATCGTGATTGCCGGCTATACATACAACAGGACGAGTGCCATTGTTCGACAAATCGTGCAACGTACTGTACAACAAGTGCTGTGCTTGGCTCGACGGAGAATAGTTGTCAAACAAATCGCCTGCCACTATAACCATGTCCACAGCCTCGTTATTGGCAATGGATACTATCTCTTTCATCACCACTTTTTGCTCCTCAAGCCGGTCTTTGGATAATATTTTTTTACCCAAATGCCAATCCGATGTGTGCAATATCTTCATAATGTGATATTTTATTCAATTATTAACAAATCTATTGTATTACAAAGATACACATTGTTATTCATTTATCCAACAAAAGTTCTCAACAGATATTTTTAGTCATGGCCATGAGTTTGGGAAAAGTTGGTTGTTTTTTAAGGCAATTTCTAAAAATTGTTTTGTGGGTGATTTATGAATGTTGACTTCGTCGAAGTTACTAACGCTCGGAATAGCTAATGCTTTAGCATTGCTCTTCGCTCGCTTAATCGCAACTTTATTAGAAGGATTTCTACTTTCTTTTTATTGAATATAGCGGACTATGCAATTGAAAAAGAAATAGAAAGATTTCAATAAAAAACGCAAAGCACGCAAAAGCTCTTATAAAAGAATAAATACTTGCTCAGAAGATGGAATTTTTAGAAGTAGCCTAAAAATACTCGTCCAAAATCCAACAAACTGCTTGCAAAATTTATTTTCCTCAAGGGTAAATTTGATAACATCAAGGGTTAGGGTGTAAAAGACCTAGGTCTTTAAGGGTAAAAGACCCGGTCTTTTGGGTTGAAAAACCCGGTCTTTTGAGGTAAAATACCTAGGTTTTTTGGGGTAAAACACCTAGGTTTTTTGGGGTAAATATATTGATCTTATCAAATTTTGCATTGATCTTTTGAATTTTAGCATTGAATTTAATGTCAAACAAAAAAATTAAGATACGATACCTTTAGGAATTGTAGAAAAGAAAATTTCTGATGAAGGAGATTTAAAAACAATGTATTACCTAAGTGTTTTGTGTCAAAAGTGTTTGGATTTTGATTAGATATGCGAACTTATAGACAAACGCACTACATTGTCGACATTTGCACCAAAGCATTGCGAATATAGTATTTTCGTTTATCGGGGTATGGCTTTGTATATTTAAGAAAGAAATGCGGATTTTCTCAAAAGAATAAACACGCTATTATTCAAATACTTAACCATAGAGATATGCATCTATTCTCATTTCCCCACTATATTTTGGATTACATAGTACTATATTTTTCGGAAATGGGTACTATTTTTGCCCTAAAATGGGTACCCATTTTTTTGCGGACAATATGGTGTTATATTTTTAAAAGTAATTAGGAAAGAATTTTAACAACAAGATTAGTCTTCTATAGAGATTTATCTCACACAAATTGATAATTTAATTTCTTCTAATATCAGACAATTTCTATAAGTTATCTGCATTTACTCGGATTTTTCAAGTGCCATAATTGCGTTTCGTAACTCTGCGGGTTTTGGATCAAAAGTGCCATACTTTTGCCCCAAAACTCCCATGGTTTTGACCCCTAAGTATGGCACTTTTGGGATCGAAACCGCAAATTGAAATCTTATGATCAACTACAAAAAAATACCAACCAAATGTTTATTTTGGTCGGTATTTACAAGTCGGATATTGATATTACGACTATTACAGGCTATTCCTCATGGCATTCGTAGGCCGGATAAACATTACCTTCTTCGTCTACCACAGTTCCCTGTAGTCTGTTGTCTGCATTTTCTACACACGACGTTCCTCCTACTGCCTTAAAAGTTGTTTCCCATTCCCATATAGAACCATCAAGGTTTTGCGAACGCGAGGTGCATACACATGTTTTGGAACATGAAGCAAACAGTATCACAATCAAAGCCATTACCGATAAAATAGATATTCTTTTCATATTATCTTTATATTTTTATTATACCATAATCCATATTTTCTCAAAAAACGAAAAAACAATAAAAAAAGTATTTGACTTATATATTAATTTTTCTAGTAATAATTATAAAGACGAAAGCACTATATCAAATAGAACCACAGCTGTTTCTGGCTCATCTTTTGGTTCATCTTTTGGTTTCCACGCTACTATAAATCTTACATATGCATATTTTACATCATACCCCTTATTTTTCCATTCATTCAATGTTTCTTGCATAGATACAGATAATTTAGCTATTGGCATATTATTTGTAGGAACATAAAACATATTGTTACTATAATTTACAATCTGGCCACTACGCAATGATAATATTTCTTTCTTTATATTCTTGAAAAATCCTAAGTATACATCTTTGTGTGATAGCTGTAATACAACTTCCTCCGGCATAGAATATATTTTTTGATCTACTATATACTGACTAGTATTTTTATTAGAGAAACAATCACTATTAGTATGTATAAATAAACGATTTTTTGCACGAGTCATTCCTACATAATATCTACGAAATAATGTATCATCTTTTGAATAATTATCAGATACGAGCATATATACATCATCAAATTCTTTTCCTTTTGCTTTATGTATGGTAGAAACAACAACATCTTCACCCGAAATATCACAAAAATCCTCTGCAGAAGACTCAAAAACAAATTCTTTAAAATCGCTAAAATATTTTGTTTTATTCGTTTGTTCGAATAATTCTATACACTTTTTTACATACGAAATACTTGTACTTGTATTGTAAAGTTTATATGTAGCAGATTTTGCTTCTTCCCATATTTTATCTACAATAAGTGGAGTTTTTACATTCTTACTCAGACACTTCAATAAATATTTAATCTCTGCTAAATTGGAGAATCTAAATCCATCCATAGACTGAATTAATGTACTTTTTATTCCATATTTTCTCAACAACGCCACCATTATTACAGCTTCTTCATTGGTTTGAGTAAGGATGCACGAAGAACCTAAACCTCTATTTTTAATCAAATTATCAACTATAGGTTGATACATATACGTAGATAAATGATAAGTAACAGATACCCAACCATCACTATTTTTCATAGAGATAATGGACGATGTTTTCATTCTCCGGGTGATATTTTTTGCAAACTCATTCGCAAAACTAACAACCCGTTTAGAACTCCTATAGTTTTCTGTCATTTCTATAAATCTACTTCCATTTTCATTAGACAACTGATGCATGTATTTAGAGTTAGAACCTCTAAACTCATAAATATTCTGATCATCATCGCCAACAGCAATAACTCTCATTTCCTCGTTAACTTTCATTAAAGCTCTAACAAAAGAATATTCATCATCACTCATATCTTGAGCTTCATCGATAACTAACACAGATTTACCTATCCTATTAGGCTCAACTTCTCCATTTTCAATCATCTCTGTTGCTGCAGATACGCACATCTTTACATCTTCCAAATTACCAATACGCCCCAATAAATCAAAACAATAAGAATGGAATGTTTTAATTTCTACAAAATGTGCTGCATTACCAATTAATTCTATAAGCCGTTGTTTAAATTCTGTAGCAGAAGCTCTCGAAAATGTAAGCATCAATAGTTGCTCATGCTTAACATCTTCAAGAAGTAAAAGAGAAGCTAATTTATGTACAAGTACTCTTGTCTTACCACTTCCTGGACCTGCAGCAACAACAATACAACGAGATTCTTTGTCCGAAATAATCTCCATTTGTCGTTTGGACAATTGTCCAAACAATTGCTTGTATTTTTGAGGTGTCAAGTTTCGCTCTATTTCTTTTATCCGCTCGCCCTTGAAATACTTTGTTATAAACTTCTTATAATCCATCTGAAAATAATCCTGAACATATTGCAGTGCAGCATTATAATCTTTAACCATCAAGTTTGCATACTCTCCAACAATATGTACCTGTTGTATTTTTTGTTTATAAAATTCATTAAGCATTTTATAATCTTCGACCTTATATCTTGATTTATTATCTTTAATCCTTTTTATATCCATAGCATTATAAAGGACTAAAAATCCACCTTCAAGTTTAAGTGCACCTATTTTGGAAAGATATAGAAGTGCTTCTTCGACATCTTCTATTTGAAAATTATTAAACTCTGTAAATAATGTTTTATTTGTTGATTTTATTTGATTTAAAAGTTCTACTATAGAAAATTGTATAGTTAGATTAGTTTTTTCATCAGCAGAATTTTCTGTTGATAATTTGTATAACCAATCTATAATAAATCGACTTATTTCTAATCTTTTTTTGAATCTATTTATAGCCGAATCTAGTTCTAATAAACGAATGATTTCTATATTTTGTGAATTATCTTCTTTTTTTCGAATATATCCCATTATTGTGAGAAAATATAAAAGAGTTCTAATATTCTTTTCTTTAGAAGATGATATTCCATCATTAATAGCATTTTCATTTAATTGTTTACATGATATAGTGGAGTTGTTTTCTAAGGCTTTGGAGAGAAAGTAATGTTCTAGTTTCGCAAAATCTTCAAGAAGTTTTTTTGATTTCCGTTCATTAATTTCATCTTCATAAAAATGAACGGAAATATCTTTACTATCTGCCAAGATACCTTCTTGTCTCATACGTTCTACTACAGAAATCACCTCTGCTTTGGTTAGTCCAAGTATATCTGCCAAATAATCTATCCTAGATTCACCTTCTCCATCTTGAGCCTTTGCTATATATTTTTGAGAAATTAAAGATTTTATTACCCTTACAGATTTTTCAATTTCATCGCTAGAAAACAAAGCAGAATTAGAAATTCTATCTCTTGCTTCTTCCATATTTTTCACAGTAATACCTGTAGCATATACATGAGGAACATTGTTGCCACGCTCGATGTATCCTCCTTGTTCTAAAGTAGACAATGCTGCCCTAACTCTTGTTTCTATATCTGAAACAGAGTCATCCCAACCTGCTTGTCTTGCAATTTCTAAAGCAGAGCATGAAACTCTATTTCGTTTTCGTGTAAGTTGTTTTATAGATTTCCATATTTGTTGTATTTCACTTATACTCAACTTTGTTTGATTCAGAAGTACAAAATGCTTATCTAAATCATTATCGCCATATAAAACATAGCATTGGGCATTCAAATTAGGATCTCTACCCGCACGACCTGCTTCTTGAACATAGTTTTCTAACGAATCTGAAATATCATAATGTATCACTAAACCAACATCCTTTTTATCTACCCCCATACCGAAAGCAGATGTCGCAACTATTATGCGTACATTGTCTTTCATAAAAGCATCTTGGTTAGATATCTTTTTATCAGAATCCATCTTACCATTAAAAGGAAGAGCTTTATATCCATCCCTGGTTAATTTGTTTGCAAGTTCTAGAGTTCGTTTTGTACGTGAAACATATATTATTGCAGGGCAATTTGTTTCAGAAACAATCTGTCGAAGTTTCAGATATTTATCATCATCATTGTCTGTATGTATTACAGAATAACGTAAATTTGTTCGTGATGCACTAGATGCAAACATCTTTAATTCCAGATTAAGTGTTTGTTTAAAGTAGTCACAAATGTCTTGAATTACTTTTTGTTTTGCTGTAGCTGTAAAACAAGAAATAGGAATTGGCTTTTTACATTTTTTCTTTTTTAAATATTCACTGATAAACTTTCCTATATAAAGATAATCTACTCTAAAATCATGTCCCCATGATGAAAAACAGTGAGCTTCATCTATTACAAACCTTACAACATGACGAGACATTAAAATTCGTTCAATAGTTTTTGAACGAAGCATTTCTGGTGCAATATATAATATTGATGCATCTCCATCTTGAACTCTTTGTATAGATAACGACTTTGTAAGTGGATCTAATAAACCATTTATAGTCACAACATCTGTCAAACCTCTTTCAGAAAGGTTGTCTACTTGGTCTTTCATTAGAGATTGTAAAGGAGAAATGACAACAGTAAGTCCATGAACTGTTTGTCCTTGCATCAATGCCGGCAACTGAAATGTAAGAGATTTACCTCCTCCTGTAGGAAATATAGCCAATAACGATTCATCATTAAGAGCTGCTTTGACTGATTTTTCTTGCAGATTCTCTCCATCATAAGTACGAAATTGATCGTAACCAAAAAAAGATTTTAAATTATAGTGAGCATCTAGTTGCTTATTACAATAGGAACACCCTGTTGAACAATGTTTATTACGTAGTATTTTCAAAACATATTCAACATCTGGATAATTCTTGAGAATCCAACTAGGGGTAATTGACTGTTTATCCGTTGTATCTATAATGGCTAAAGCATAGGATAATTCACATGGATATTTTGAAACAAGAGTAGCAATATCTGCATTGCTACAAATTTTTCCTTCATAGCTTTCTATGATAAGTTTGGGTAATTCTTTTACCTTATAATCTTTTTCTACAATACTTATAAAACCCGAAAATTCTTTTTTATCCTTTAATAATGAACTGAATATTTTACGTTTATAATCAGGGAGTAAATTCCACACTGATATTTCATCAAATAATAAATCTTGTGCTTTTTTACAATCGTTTATTGGATTATTGACACTATCGGTTATTAATTTATCATCCTTAACCAATTTGTGATAGGGACGTTCAGGGAATAATAGAGGTGAAATATAAAGAGTATCTACAAGTATATGGGTAATCTTTTTATCACCAAATAAATATCTTATATCATGATTGATTATATTATGACCACAAATATATTTGATATTTTGTATAAAATCGAATAGTCCATCTATTGATGCACTATGATAAATAGCATTGTCGTAACGGACTGCTCCAATATCATGTATTTTCTTAGAGTTGATTCCGACTTCTACATCAACGAAAACATAGTTAGAAAAATTAAGCGACTCACGATCGCTATTATTTGAATCTTGTTCTATTTTGTTGTTACCTATAGATTTTATTTTATCCCATATCGACATATTTCAAAGTTTTATATGATATATTGATTTTAGAACAACTCTTTTTAGTTGTAAATAAACTATATATGTATACAAAAAAATCATATACCTACGTGCAAAGATAAGCATATTTTTCAAATAATAGTATCGATATGAGAAGATTTTTCCAATCATTATAAGTTGTACTTCAAAACTACGTGATTCAGCATCCAAAAGTGCCATACTTAGGACCTAAAACTATGGCACTTTTGAGCCAAAACTCCCATAGTTACGACCCGTAAACCGCATGGTTTTGCATCGTAAGCGTGGGAGTTTTCATGCTATTTCCTAACTTCCCAATACCCACCTTTGTCTGCACCTATGCGTTTTATCAATCCTAGTTCTTTCAATCGTTCCAAATTATACTTTATACCATGTTCTGTAGCACTCTTGATATTTTCCGTAAGTTCTTTGCGCGAAGCTTGTGGATTTTTCTGCAAGTATTGCAATATATCTTCTTGTATTTTAGTAAGTTTAATACCGGTTTTCTGGGTAGTTTTCTGGGTAGTTTTCTGGGTAGTTTTCTGGGTAGTTTTTCGAGCATTTTTCTTATCTAAATCAATCTTTTTAAATTTGAAAATTGTCCATAATCCACCGCCATCATATTCTATTTTAGGTTCAGGACATCCTTCTTTTTTACATGCCAAAATCATTCTTTCAATACCTCTTCTGTATAATTTCTATCAATTATAAATAACGTTCTGTAATATAATTCAAGTATTCCTTATGTTCGTTGTATGGTAATTGTTTATTAAGATTATAGATTAATTCTTGGTATGAAATATCTCGAAACCTAATTCCAGTATTCTTTTCTATCAATTCTCTAAATTCTTTTATTTCATTTCGATGTTGAAATCCATCTTTTCCCAATACATCATACCAAACATAGACCAATGTGATATGACTTTTATTTTTCCATTTTTCATCTCCACAAACACCCATCAAATGTTTGATTAGTTGCAGTGCATTTAAATGCTTATATTCAGCCAATATTTGTTTGCCTTTTTTCGATATTTCTTTTCCATTCCGTTTTATTATACGTGTTATTTCATTTGTTTGGTCAATATTAAGACTCTCATATAATGATCCTAAAGAATTCCAAATACTCTCGTTCTCAGGTATGTAATATTTTTCTGCTAAAAAATTATCTACAGTTCCATACGGTTCTGTAAATTTGCTTTCAATGGCGAAAATTTGTTTCTTTCCAGAATCAGATATTGTTTCTATAATTACATCAATATTAGGTGTAGATATTATTTTATTGTCATTTTTTATTGAAAATCTTTTACATTCAAATTCAAATGTAGTAATCTTTCCTTTATATTTTTTATCATCAATAAGTTTGCATGCTTTCAGTATTTCTAAAGCTAAGTCAGGCTTGGTACTAAAATTTTCAAAATACTGAAAAACATTTACACATAAAGCAGATGATGAATGTAGTGCTGTCATTGGTATAGGATTTCCCTTAAGTTCACCGCCATCCGCTTTGTCAAATGCTTCTTTTGTTTTAGAGGATAGTCCATTATATATATTAGAATCAATACTATCTGTATAGTATTTGTGATCAGTTCGCATATTTTTTTTATTACGTTTGGCCCAAAGTTGTTGTTTTTCTTTAATTATATCCATAACATCTCACGCATTAAGTTTATATTTTATTGAATTTCATTTTGCAAAGATACGTTTTTTTCTTCAAATAACAAAACTATATATATAATGTATTGAATGGTTTATATTTGGAGGCTTCTAACTTTGACATCGTAGTTTATCTATGGTGCTAGAAAACTGCGATATCAAGGTGTAAAGAATATCATCACAACACATCAAAATCTAATGTGTTACATAAGTATATTATAACCTTCTGCTATTTACAATTATACCATTATTGTACTAAAAAATAATTTTGTATAACCATATATTGCAATTATAAGAAATATTGTTTATCTTTGCAAATCGAAATTTAGAACAAGGTATTCAAAAACGAGGCTCTTTATATTCTATGAAATAGTTAAACAATGACCCTTATGAAAATACTACATATATCAGACACACATGGACGACATAATAATCTGACAGATTTACCCGAAGCCGATATCTTAGTTCATTCGGGCGATTTCTGTTTTTCGGGATCGGACAATGAAGTACTCGATTTTCTAAATTGGTTTATAGAATTGCCATACAAACACAAGATATTTATTGCCGGCAACCACGATGATTGTTTATGGGATGGTAATATTGAAGGTCTTCCCGACAATTGTCATTTCTTGCGATACTCATCTGTAAACATCAACGGGATAAAGTTTTACGGTATTCCAATGTTTATGCAAGACTATATAACAGAAACAGCTATAAAGGAAATAAAGAAAATTCCTTCAGATACAGATGTACTTATAACTCATTTCCCTCCAATTAATATTTTGGATTTTAGTAATAATATTCATTATGGCTCTTCCGAATTATTAGTTAAAGTTAAGGAGATAAAACCTAAAGTTCATCTGTTTGGGCATATTCATGCTTCGAATGGAGAAACTATTATTGGCTCAACACGATTTGTCAATTCTGCTATAGTAAACGAAGATTATGCATCTTTGCAAGATTATCATGTACTTCAAATTCGTTGAATGAATTAATTCAATATGATAATTGCTTTTAATATAGTGTCTTACGTTGAAAAAAGTTTTTTCACGTAACATACGTTTCAAAACTCCCATACTTACTACCCAAAACTACGGCACTTTTGGGTTAAAACTCCCATACTTACGACCTGTAAACCCCATGGTTTTGCATCGTAAGTTGCGTGGTTTCATTTTAGAGTTGGGGATATAGGAAAAATTGATGGTATATCATCGTTGTCGTAATACCCGGGTGAGAAGATGTTGACAGTATACTGCCAAAAAGATGAAACCCGGGTCTTGTAAACACACACACCAATTGAGGACAAAATTACATCACGAGGAAAATTTTACTACATCGGGAGGAAAATAAAATTTCATCGGGAAATTTTATCTACATCAGGATAAAAAATAAGGGCAATCCCGTAGAGATTGCCCTTATATGTAAACAACTGATTATATGTCACTGTACAACTATCTCGTCGATAAACAACCAAGCCGGTTCGCCGGCACTTACGTGCCAATCGGGCAGTTTGCCGTAGTTTACGGCTCTTACTCGCACATAGCGTGCTTGTGCATGGCCGTTTACAACAAAGTTTGCTGTGGTTACGTCTTGTTCCACATAAGGGTGTTTGTTTTCGTATTCGCCAAATGGAATGAAGTTTTCACCATCGTTGCTTACCTCTACCACCATCTTTCTTGGATAGAATATCCATGGACGACATTCTTGCAAAAAGCCTGCTGATACTTTTGTTACTGGTTTGGTTTCCAAAAGGTCGATTGTTACATAGCAGTCGTCGCCCCAAAAGCCTTGCCAACCTCCAAGACGATAGTTGCTGTTGCCTCTAAAGTTGTCTATCAACGATTCGTCGCCACGATCCGAATATTGTGGTTGATATTTGGTGTGATAAGTAATCTTTTTGTCTTGCGAATATTTTACCAAGTTACATTCAGCCACTTTGCTATACCCGGTTTCGGGGTTGTAGGCTACAGCCTTTATGGTGGCATCGGCAGTCAAAAACAATGGTTGTTCATATAGTAGCGACTTGTTGGTGGGTTTGCTACCATCGGTAGTATAATATATTGTGTTGGCGACTTCGCTTTGGTGACAGTTTATTTCCAGCAATATCGAGTCTCTAAACACCTTGCTTGAAGTAGAGAAGTATGGAACGGTGGTTACTTTCGAATCTATTTTGCTCTTTGGCATATCCTCTTTGGCAGTACCAAAATCCATGTTAGGCTTGCTACTCATGGTAAATTCTATGGTTGCACCATCCTTTATGTCGTCGAAAGTGATGTAGGATTTGGTATAGTCCTTGCCATTGAGTCTTATAGATTTTATGTACTTGTTGTTATCACTTTGATTTTTTGCTACGATAGCTATATCTTTTCCATTTTCGAGATGTATGGTGGCTTTGTCGAACATTGGCGAACCAAAAACGTATTGGTTGTCGCCGGGACATACGGGATAGAAACCTAAAGCACTCATTACATACCATGCACTCATCTGCCCACAGTCTTCGTTACCGCAAAGTCCATCGGGTTTAGATGTGTATAATGTTTGCATAATCTTTCTTGTAAGTTCTTGAGTCTTCCATGGTTTGCCTAAATAAGCATAAAGGTAAGCAGCATGATGACTGGGTTCGTTGCCGTGTGCATATTGTCCTACCATACCTGTAATATCCACTTGTTTACGACCACCCATATCCGACGAGGTGTTGAACAACGAGTCCAAGAAGCACTCCATCACGTCGTTGCCACCTCTCATAGCTACAAATGTTTCAAAATCGTGTGGTACGTATGTGCTGTATTGCCACGAGTTACCTTCAGTGAAGTGGTTGTTTACCTCGGTAGGATCGAATGGTTCAAGGAATCCGCCATTGATTTTGGCTCTCATAAATCCGTCTTTGTCCAATATATTCTTCCAGCTTTGGCAACGGGTCATAAACTCGTTGTATATAGCAGTGTCGCCTATTTCTTTGGCAAACATGGCTATACACCAATCGTCGTAGGCATACTCTAAAGTCTTGCTCACACTTTCATGTTCCATATCGCCGGGCACATAGCCGTATTTTCCATATTCAGGACGACCCAATTTAGGCAGTTTTGCCGAATGTACCATAGCTTGAAGCATCTTTTGCTTGTCGTAGTTGCATATACCTTTTTGATATGCATCCCATATCACAGGCACCGAGTGGTAGCCTATCATGCACCATGTTTCGTAGGCCGAAAGTTCCCATACCGGAAGCATACCGCCCTGCTCGTAGAAAGTCATAAAGGAATAAAGGAAATCCTCCGTACGCTTGCGGTCTATTATATTCATAAGAGGATGCAATGTGCGATAAGTATCCCAAAGCGAGAAGACGGTGTATATGTGTCGTCCCGAATCGGCTGTATGTATTTCTTTATCCTGTCCAAGATAACGTCCATCTATGTCGGTAAACAAATACGGAGCTGTAAAAGAATGATACATTGCCGTGTAGAAGTTTTTCTTCAATTCTTCATCATCGGTCTCTACTTCAATCTTCGATAGTTCCTTATTCCAACAGTTATAAGCATCGTTTTTCACTTTATCAAAATCGAAACCTTCTATTTCTTTTTGATTGTTGACTGCTCCGTCCTCTCCTACTGCCGATATAGCCACTTTCACAACCACTTGTTTCACACTGTCGGGGAAGTAGACAAGAGCTTTGCAGTTGTCGCCTTCTATTTTCTCACCTTCTGTAGTCAAACTATCGTTTGTGTAGAACTTCACAGTTTCGATAGGTATAGATGTTTCTAGCGAGAATGCTATATATTGTTCGGTGTTCCATGCGTTAGACACTCTATATCCCGACAAAGACTTACCATCGTATTTAAGTTCCGATGATAAAGTTTTATCTCTGTGTTGCAAATCAAGTACAAAACCTTTCTCTCCATCATTAGGGAAAGTATAGCGATGAACGCCTACATATATACCGGCAGTAAGTTCGGCTTTTATGCCATTATCCATTACAAGGGAGTAGTATCCGGCTTGGGTAGTCTCGTTGTTATGCGAGAAAGTGGCCGAATATTCGGTGTTCTTTACCGAACCTTCGCCTTCGAAAGGCATGAGAAGCACGTCGCCATAATCGGAACAGCCTGTACCGCTAAGGTGTGTATGTGTGAAACCATATACCACAGAATCGGAGTAGTGATAGCCAGAGCAGCCGTCCCAACCATCCAAACGTGTGTCGGGGCTTAGCTGAACAGAACCAAAGGGTAGCAAAGCTCCGGGAAATGTATGTCCGTGAAAGTCGGTACCCACCATAGGGTTCACATAATCGACGGATTGTTTGTTGTTGCTTTTATTATTGCATGCCGTAACTAACAATGTTGCAATACTAAGTATCAAAGATAATTTCCGTGTTGTCATTACTTTATATTTTGTGTATTTATTATTTTATTAAAACATATATCCTATCTTTATGTATAAATTCGACATCTTTCCATTGTCGGCTTTATTAAGTGGAGTGGCCCAATCTACCGATACTATAAAGTTTTCGTTCATGGCCACCTTCAGTCCTATACCGGCCGAAAGGTGTGGTTTGTATACCAAACTTTCGTCGAAGTCGAAGTAATTATCCAAATTATTCATGTCAAACGATGGGTCGTTTTCTCTAATATTATTCTCTACTTGTTCTTTATTAATATCATAAGGCTGCAACACCATTCCTGCATCAAACAGCGGGTTTATACCTATATAGAAATTTTCCTTTCCTATCTTAAACTTCCATAGTTTAACTCTAAACTCCACATTAGCAAAAGCAAAACCATCCGACAATATTCTATTACGAACTATCCCTCTAAGCGAGTTACCACCTCCAAGACCCTCATATATAACACGTTGAATAAATAAAGTATTCATATAGGTATTAAGATAAAACGGACTTTTGCCCAAAAGTGTGAGCTGTGTTCCCACACGATAAGCCAGCGATATATTCTCTGTAATAGGTATATATTGGCGAAAATTGAAGTTAAACTTCAGATTGTTATAGTCTTTCATATCTCCAAAAGCAGCGGTGTATGTAAAAAAAGCATCGGTATATATACCACGTGAAGGGTTTTGTTGTTGGTTTCTTGTGTCGTAGGTCAAGCCCCCTCTAAGGTAAGGATGCCATCCACCATTGGCTTCGCTATGTGGTATTATATCCCACAGCACATATTTTTCGTATAATGTTGTTGTATCGGGCAATTGCTCTTCGGCATCCTTGCCTTTGTTCAGCATATCCAAATCCACATTGCCGATCTTATATCCAAGCACCCCTACACCGGCGTTCCAATACCAACTATCAGCCAATTCACCTTGTATATCGGTGGCAAAGCGAAATAGGTCTCGCTTCATTTTATAAAATGCACGGCTTACATACATATCGCTTTTGTCGTTTGTCCATTCGGGATTATACACAGCTTGATAACCATTAAAGCCATAAAAATCCGACAAAGCATCGGGTAGATATGAGAGATCTACAGTGAGACGATGATCTGGTATTAAGAATTTGGAATCATAGAAAAAACGAAAAACGCCATACTTTTTGGTGGTATACGAGGCTTCCAAATAAAGCGAATGCAAGTATTCGGGATAAGTAGAGCCATCACCAAAGTAGTAGATATTGGTCAACGCTCCATACTGAAAGCCATAATCGGCATCGAACGAAACACTTGGCAACGCTCCAAATGTCCATCCTTTGCGTATATTCTTATTTTCAGTACTATCGACATCTTGTGCCATAATTGTTGTGGTACAAAACAACAATACCGATACAATAAATATTTTTCTCATAGTTTCTACTTATTATTATGTATTTAGATATAAAATGTAATATTCGTACAAAAACAAAAGCCCTATCAAGTTGACTTGATAGAACTTTTGCTATATAATTTCAGACTACAAACTCGGCAATATCACCGATAGTAGAATACCTAAATATGTACCTACTGCGTAGCCTATCAATCCAATAACAATACCGCTTATAAGCACTTTCTTGTTCTTCATGGCTCCTACCACAGGCGGTATAAACGGAGGCGAGCACAACATACCCACGATAGCCACCGTAAACAAATCGCCACTTACTTTGAAGAAGCGACACATCAAATAGTGTAGGAATATGGCTATTACCATAACCACAAGTATAAACCAGAAAATAGTAAACACTTCGGTATTGATATTGTGGATATTGAACTGCGACGAAACCACTATACTAAATATTAGTATAAAGAACATACCTAGTTCGAAAGTCTTAGGTATTTCTCTTATTTTCTTGTTGAACGATGCTGCAATACCCAGTGTAGTGATGGTAAGTATTACCACAAGTTCGTTGAGTTTACCGGTTATCAGTAGCGACAAACCTGCACCTATCAGTACAAACAGTAACGATAGACCGAATGCAGCCAATAGTTTTACAAAGTTCTTTCTTTTAAACAATCCATCATAGTTTTCGAAAGTATTACTTTCTGTTACATCACCCGACACTGATACAGTAAGGCTTTCGTCGGGGAAAGGAAGTATTTTGCGGAACACTTTGTAGCCACCGGCAATAAGGAAAACTATGAATGGAAATGTGATAAGCATCTCAAATGTAAGCGATATGGTCAGAGTGTTAGGGTCTATATCCAATGCACTGCCGATAGCTGCAAAGTTCATAGTACCACCGGTGTATATGGCTACCATAAGCGAGGAAAGATCGCTAAGGTTTTCGATATCGGAGTTTTTAAACAAGAAAAACGATACTATTACAGCAATAACTATTGCCACCAAGCCGGCAATAAGAGCCTTAAAAGTCTTGGGCAACGATTTGGTCCACAGTTTAAAATTGCAACTAAATAACATCAAAGGTATTGCCAGCGGAACCGTTATATTCATAAATAATTCCTGTATCTTAGCCATCTCGGCCGATTCGTTAGGCATCGGAAACAATCCGCTCAACGACATTACTATACCTACAAAGTAGGCAAGCATTACAGTTCCTACCTTTTGGGCTATCTTCGAGCGTTGAAAGAATAATATTATCAACACCGGGAAAAACAAGTAAATCAATATAGTAATTATAGTCATATAGTAGTTTTAAATTAATAATTCTGCTTATTCAAATAAAAAGTCCACCGCCATTAACAATGGAAGTGGACTTTTGTTGAAATAATATTAGTCTTCTTTGATGTTTGGAAGTTCCAAACCAAGACCTTTTTTCTTATCTACACGTTTTAGTATTATACCTATAATCAAGGCTGCAATACCCAAACATGCAAGCATTACCAATGGCCAAGTGTAATTCAATTGAGTAGCATCAGTTACTCCCGGATTTGTTTTGTCCAACACTTTACCAATAAGCAATGGGAACAACCATAAACCAATATTTTGTATCCAGAATATCAAAGCGTAGGCCGAACCAATGATTTTTTCGTCAACCAACTTAGGCACGCTTGGCCACAACGAAGCAGGAACCAACGAGAACGAAGCTCCCAATACTAAGATTGTGATGTACGCTACCACTGTACCTCCAATGGCACTACCTTTAAACATCGGTAGTATAAAAGCAAATGTAAGGTGGCAAGCTATAAGCAATAACGAACCTATCATAAGCATCGAAGCTGCTTTACCTTTACGGTCAACATAGTTTCCAAGTATAGGAGTTATAGCCACAGCCAACAATGGGAACACTGCAAATATTGTTTCGGCAGTACCTCTCATGTAACCCATAACGCAGTATACCACAAGGGCTACAGCAGCTATAGCCATAAAGGATATTTTCAAACTCTTTTTCTTCATAAAGTTGCTTACGAAAGCAAATACAGCTACCACAAGCATAATAATATATTGAACGATAGTTACAGCATCGCCAGCCCAGAACGAACCTGCTTCGGGCAATTGAAGTGTAAGGTTACATTGAAGCATGTTTACAGCATACTTTTGGAATGGGAATATAGCCGAGTAGTACAATACGCAAAGCAACGCTACCAACCAAAATCCCATGCTGGAAAGAATCTTGCCAAGGTCGCTGATTTTAAATGGATCGTCCTTTTCTTCGGCTTCACCGGTTTGTGCATCAAGCTTCTTATCCATAAAGAAGTAAACAATGAACATTATCAAAGCTATACATAGCAATATAACACCGAATGCTACCGAGCGAGCAACATCAACATCGCCACCAAGTTTAGCAAAGAAGGGGGAGAAAATCATACATGTGGCCACACCCAAACGTGCCAATGCCATTTCCGAACCCATAGCCATAGCAGTTTCGCGTCCTTTAAACCATTTTACTATACCACGCGATACGGTGATACCGGCCATCTCAACACCACAACCGAATATCATAAATCCGATAGCGGCAACCTTAGCCGATGCCGGCATACCTTCGTAGAAAGGCGATACACCCAACTCGTCGAAACCGGGTATATAATTCAAATGTTCGGTAAACCATACTTGCAAAGAGCTTGTTGCAAAAGCATCGGTTACTGCATACCATTTGATCACAGCACCTACAAGCATTACGGCACCCGACAAAAGAGCTGTGAAACGCACGCCCATCTTGTCAAGTATGATACCTGCAAAAATCAAGAAAAATACAAACACGTTAAGGAATGTTTCAGAGCCTTGCATGGTTCCAAAAGCTGTAGAATCCCATCCACGTGTTTCTTGCATTAAATCTTTGATTGGTGAAAGTATGTCCATAAAGATATATGAACAAAACATGGCCAACGCCAATAACAATAATGCTATCCACCTAATAGCAGCATTGTCTCTTAAAGTACCTATTTTTTCTGTCATCTTTTATTTATTTTTAGTTTCACTTATAGGTGCATGTTGCCCCTATTTTTTAAATAAATTTGTTCTTACAAGAAGTTGCAAAGTTACATATTTATTTTCAATTAGAAATATTTTTTTCGCCAGAAAACATTTAATTTATTATAAATCAAGAATATTAAAATTAAAATTCTCACTGTTTATCCGGTGTTTTAGCCCTTCAAAACACTATCATTCTTCTCATTTTGACTAGCAAAAACACAAAAAAAGAAAGTACTGAATAAACATCCCGCAGCTGTTTCCAATGTATCTTCACTTACAAACGAAATAAGCACTATGCATAAGTAGGCTACAAACAAAAGAGACTTCATCAAGTTTTGCTTCTTTATGGCATAAACAAAAAAGAACATTATAATCATAGTACCCAATAATCCAAAAGTAAGTATAAAAGTAAGATATTGACTATGTGTACGCATATCAGTATCCTTAAGCTCTGAATTATTGTGCTTTAAATTTTGTCTTATTTCGTCAGCCACATCACCGGTTCCTACACCCAATATAGAATTTCGAGCTATTATTTCACAACTGTTTTGCCATAATTCAAAGCGTTGCAATAGCGACGAGTTCTTAACGCGGTGATATACTCTATAATTTTCGTATTCAAATAGCAAACGATACATCATTTGAGACAACACTTTATCATCGGCTTCATATATGGTGGCTTTGCCTTGCTCTATGGCTTGCACATCATAGTCTGTTAATTGACTTATACCCACACTGTCTTTGGTAAGACCTTTCGAGTTTAAGTAGCGTATCAATGTGGGTTTTATACTATAACCATTCGGAGTTATATAGCTCAAAGGTTTTGCACTTAAGTGTCCCCATTCCCGCTCTAACTCTGCATAACATATATAATTATTCAAATAATTCCCATGTTCCACAAATCCATCTATGCCATGCGTGTAGTCGTTGCCATTTATCGTATGGCTTTTCAAAGGTTCTGTTGAAAGTGTCTTTAATTTATAATAACTATTGGTATAATATGCAATCATTCCCACCACCGCTATCACCATAGCAGTCATCATAACAAAATAAAGTGCAAGACGACCTGCCACACAATGGCGTTTTATATAAACAAACCCCACTACCGCTACCGTAGTCAACAATATAATAAAACCGGTATAAGACTGCAGCAAATACAAATATGCAACAAACCAACCTGTCAAAAAAATCACTACTGACAGATAAATCTTTTGTTTAAGCGGAGAAAACATATTAGAGTTCAACACTTTATTACCCACACATAGCAACAGAAATATTACCAAGCAGGCATTTAAAGCCAAACGTATATGTGATATAAAAGGAAACAAACTGCGATAGTTTATATCGGGATTGAGAATATGATTTACCCAACTATAGGCCGACACAAACAACATAGTGGCAACATACACAACCATCAATATATTCAGTCTTTTGTGAGGCAATGGTGATGATGTCAACACTACCAAAGGTACTGCAAGCAAAGGCAACTTTTTGCGAATATCGTCAAGAGCATAATCCATATTGGTCGACATCAAACACCACACCAAATGCACAACAAACAAAACCACAAAAGCCCATAGCAAAGGTTGCCGTTTTGCTAAGGATATCTTGTTATGCCACTGCCCTTCTATAAGCCAATTAACAGCAAGTAACACCTGAGCCATACTCATCAAAAAATTAGAAGTGGGTATGGCAATCACGATCATTGCTAATAACACAAAATAAATCAAACTATGTATAGCAGTGCGACTCACTTATTCCTTGTTTTTTTTTAAGCCGGTTCTTTATATCCTTTTAACGTTGGAGACAAAAAGAACCGACCAATGGTTCAATATCTTTTTATTTTCTATGCGTCAATATATTATTGTATCGATCTTTATCCGATAGTATCTCAACGGCTGCTTTCACCTCTTTATCATCTTCAAGCAGACCCTCTATCCTACCCTTTTCGTAATAATAGCGTGTCAGTATTTCCGATTTTAGTAACTCACTTATATCCTCACGATTTTTCTGCAAGTCGATAGCCTTGTCGCTATGCACCTTTTTAATCATCACTTCTATATCGTCGGCTATACTTCCTATATATTTCTCATCTTTGGCAGCTTCCTTAAGTAACTCCAGTGCTTTTTCGGTAGATGTAGAATAGTCGTATTTTTTATCTTTAAGAAAGTTTGCAAAGTCAGCATATATCTCGTCGGTTATCTCAAATTCGGCAGCCGGTGCTATTGTAGGATGTGTTTTTACATACTCTGTAGCAAAGTCAAAAATAAGCATATTACGTGCAAGAGCCACTGTAATATTGCCTACCACCGACGAATCTACTATTTCTACATCGGGTTCTATTCCAAAACCATCATATACCACACGACCATTACGTGTTTTAAACGCTGTTTTTAACGAGTCTGGAACCTTAGTGGCACGACCGTTCTCGTCACGATGTGCATAGTCCAAAGCCTGTATGCATCTACCACTGGGTATATAGTATTTCGACACCGTTACTTTCATTTGCGAGTTGTAAGTAAGTGGCAATATATTTTGTACCAATCCTTTACCAAACGACCTATTACCTAACACCACTGCCCTATCCAAATCTTGCAACGAGCCGGCCACTATCTCGCTGGCACTTGCACTATATCCGTCAATAAGCACTACCAATGGTATATCCTTATCTATAGGTGCATTGCGTGTGTAGTGTTTCGAGTTTCGCGAAGCTACCTTACCTTTGGTTTGCACCACAAGTTCGTGTTTATTTACAAATATATTCACCAAATCCACTGCCTCATTAAGCAATCCACCACCATTTCCTCTAAGATCCAATATCACACCTTTAAGATTTGGGTTTTGCGATTTCAAAACCGAAAAAGCATTTTTCACATCATTCGACGCATTTTGTGTAAACTCATTCAGCTTTATATACCCATAATCGTTATCTATCAATCCATAATATGGCACAGCCTTAAGCTTTATTTCACGACGGGTCAACGTTTTCTCTATCACCTTTCCATCACGTTCCACTTTCACCTTGAGCTCTGTTCCGGCTTGTCCCCTAAGGGCACTGCTCACCTCCGATGTGGTTTTACCTTCAGCACTCTCTCCATTCACCTCCAATATCTTATCACCGGCTTTAATACCCGCAAGGTCGGCAGGCATACCCTCGTAAGGTTCCGATGCATACACATAGTTACCTCTCTGATGAATAAGCATACCTATTCCGCCATATTGTCCCATAAGCTGCATCTTCACATCCTCTATCTCGCTCTCAGGTATATATACAGTGTAAGGATCTAATGATGACAACATAGCATCTATGGCAGTCTTCATAAGTTTACCCGGCTCAACATCATCAACATAATTGAGCTGTAGATTTTTGTATACAGTCGAAAATATCTCTAAATTTTTACTTATCTCAAAACCCTTGTCATCATATTTGTTTTGAGCTACTGCGTATGTCGAAAACATTATCAGACACACCATTACACTTATTCTTACCTTGTTCATATTTATTTTTTATTTATTTCAAAACTATCATTATATGCCAATAACGCAACTTACAAAATTTTATTTTTCACAAACCTTATTTTTCATCTACAGACAATAACAAATTTCCATCATCTTTTGATTTCTTGTTTGCCGGAATCACGGAACTACGGAATTTCAGATTGACGGAATTACGGTAGCCCCACTGCTCAAAGCTCACTGCACGTCAAAAGTCTAAGGACGAAGGGATTTTTTATTAGTTTAAAGATTAAGGTTTAAGGTAGTCGGTTGAGCTTGTCGAAACCGCTTTTCGCGTTTTTTGCAAATTTCGCTAAAGTTTTCGCGATAAGAATAAAAGAGCCCACAGCTCATTGCTCATTACTCACTGCCCATTGCCTTCAAGAATGCCAATAGCCAAAGCCAACAGCTAACGGTTGTTTAAGGCTTAAAGTCTTTTTTTAAGACAACGGACAACAGACTACGGACGGGCAAAGCCCCAAAGCCCAAAGCCCACTGCTCATTGCTCATCAAATCCTTTAGTCGTTTGTCTCAAGTCTTTTGTCTAGCGAAAACCAAAGCTCCGTAATTCCGTGTTTCCGTGATTCCGAAACTCCGCCTTTGTCTGGCGAAGTTTCAATAATCTTGAGATTTTATACTGTTTTACTTGGTAAAATTATGAGATTTCACACATAAATAGAGAAATAAATTATGAGATTCCAAGAAAAAGGCGTATCTTTGCAATCCTAATTCTCAAATAAAATGATAGCAAAATGAGTGATAACACTTTGGTATTCAAAAGAAAAATTTATAACACCATGCTTCAATGGAAGCAAACAAAAGACGGACAGACAGCATTGCTAATCAAAGGACCTCGACGTGTGGGTAAATCTACCATAGCACAAGAGTTTGCTCGCAACGAATATAAAAGTCATATCATTGTTGATTTTGCAGATGCACCCGAGGCTTTGTGGGAGGCTGTCCGAAATATTTCTAATAGAGACGATTTCTTTATGCGTTTGCAATTCATTTATGGTACCAAACTCTACGAACGCCAATCGGTTATTATCTTCGACGAAATACAAAAATGTCCCGAAGCTCGCCAAGCTATCAAATATCTTGTCAAAGATCATCGCTACGACTATATCGAAACAGGTTCGTTACTATCTATCAAAAAAAATGTACAAGGTATTGTAATCCCAAGCGAAGAAACACGTCTGACTATGTACCCTATGGATTACGAAGAATTCCGTTGGGCACTAGGCGACGAAACTACTATTCCTCTCCTTCAATCGGTTTTCGAAACCCGTCGACCTTTGGGAGATGCTGTATGCCGAAAACTCTTGCGAGACTTGCGTTTGTATATGCTCGTGGGAGGAATGCCTCAAGCTGTAGACACTTTTCTGAAAACAAATAACCTTGTAGATGTCGACAATGTAAAACGTGAAATTATAGAACTCTACATTGATGATTTTCGCAAAATAGATTCATCGGGTAAGGTGTCTAAAATGTTCAGTGCCATTCCTTCTCAGCTTGCAAAGAATGCTTCGCGATATCAAAGTACAAGCGTTTTGGGACGTAGTGAAAACCGAAACACCATGGCCGAACTGCTAAAAGATTTAGAAGATAGCCTTACTGTGAACTTCTCCCATCATGCCGACGACCCCAATGTGGGAATGCCTATGCATACCGACTACAACCAATATAAAATGTATCTTGCTGACACCGGTCTTTTCGTCACCCTTGCTTTTTGGGATAAAAGCGTAGCTGATAATGTTATTTATCAAAAGCTCCTTTCCGACAAACTTTCGGCCGACCTCGGCTATGTATATGAAAACTTAGTGGCTCAAATGCTTGTGGCTTCGGGCAACAATCTTTTTTATCATACTTGGCCCACCGCTACCGGAAAGCACAACTACGAAATAGACTTTATACTATCGCGTGCCAATAAGATTATGCCTATCGAAGTGAAGTCATCGACTTACAAAACCCATGCTTCGCTCGATGCTTTTCTAAACAAATACTCATCACGTATAGCTGAAAGTTGCCTCATTTATACCAAAGACTTATATGCTACCTCCAATCCCAACCTCCTTTATCTACCAGTTTTCATGACCATGTTTTTGTAAATTCTTCTATAAGACTACAAGTCAACGAGACCACTAGACTACGAGTTGTTTGGTTTAAGGGTTAATGTTTAATGTCGAAAGGCTAATGTCATAAGTCTAAAGGATTTTTTAGGACCACGGTCAACAGACTACGGATTTTTTGTCGAAAGTCTAAGGTCGAAGGACGGAAGTCCGATTCCTTTTGTCGTTAGTCCCAAGTCCTTTGTCGGCGTAGCGCAGCCATATATTAATCTTTTAAGCAACCTAATGGTATTACCATAACGCCATCGTTGCGTTTGTATGCCATTTCTCCTCCCGTAAGCACCACTAATAAATCCGGAACTTTCAATCCGCTATTGGGGTTTAAAGAAATAGCTTTTTCAATAAGACATTTCAACTCCAATAGGTGCAAAGCTGCACTATCTATATCTCTACTACCTAATTTACATTCTATCAACGCATATCTTCCATCATTTAGATGTAGTACTGCATCAGCTTCTAATCCCCTGCGATCGTGATAGTAGGATAGTCTTCCTCCTAACGATTGCGAATAAATTTTAAGATCACGCATACACATACATTCAAATACAAAACCAAAAGTGTTTAAATCAACTTCCAACGACGATGGCGATGCTCCCATAGCAGCAACAGCAATAGAGGGATCGGTAAAACAACGTTTCTTACTTGTTCTTATAAGTGTCTTTGAACGTATTGCCGGGTTCCATGCCTCGATGTCTTCTATAACAAACAATCGCTCTAAAACATTTACATAATCATCAAATGTAGTCATCGATACACCTTCCATTTCCACACAAATATCTGCTAACATAGATGTCTTTTTCGATAATGTATTCAAATTTCTTGAGTACGAACCTAATATCAAACGAGCTAACGACGGATTACGTTTCCTTTCGTCAAAGCGGGAAATATCTTCATCGCAAATCAAATTAAAATACTCTTTTGCCATCATTAGTTTTGCTTTGTCGCTTATATTCCCCAACGAAGCCGGCCAACCTCCACGACAAGCTGCAAATATCAGTTGCTCTATGGTTAAGTCAGATTGTATACCATCTATATCTAAATCTTGATCGTCAAATAATTCTTTTAATGATATTTTCCCATTCGATTCTAATGACTCATAAAGACTCATGGTGTACATCGTTATCTGAGCTATACGTCCCGTACCGGTATGCTTTATTTCATTGTTGCAATCGTTTATCACTGTCGAACCGGTAAGAATGAATTGTCCTTTCGCCTGCCTTTGATCTATTTCATGTCTTACAGCATCCCATAAAATAGGTGCTACCTGCCATTCATCAATAAGTCTTGGTGTCGCTCCTTTCAACAGCAAGGAAGGTTTGGTTTTTATGGTGGATAAATATCCTTCTCTCTGGTCCGGATTTTGCATTTTTATCACACTGGAAGCATGCTTTTCGGCAGTGGTTGTTTTTCCACACCATTTAGCCCCCTTTATTTGTACTCCTCCAAAAGCTTCTAAATATTCATCTAATACATTGTCTATTATTCTATTGAGATATTTCATAATTCTATTTATTTAGATGCAAAGATACACATTTTTCTTTAATTATTTCATTTTATTGTGTGTTTTTGACAAGTTTTACTGTGTGTTTTTGACAGATTTTACTGTGTGTTTTTGACAAGTTTCAAGACTTTCTTTGAGTATATAAAGGTATTTTTTAGGACCACGGTCAACAGACTACGGATTTTTTTTGTCGAATATCAAAAGTCAAAGGACGAAAGTCCGATTCCTTTAGTCTTTTGTCTCAAGTCTTTTGTCCGGCGAAGCCCCAAAGCCCATTGCTCATTGCCCACTGCCCATTGCTCAAAGCCAAAATAGTTTAAAGATTAAAGCTTAAAGAGATCGGTTGAGCTTGTCGAAACCGCTTTTCGCGTTTTTTGCAAATTTCGCTAAAGTTTTCGCGATAAGAATAAAATGTATTTTATCGCTAAAATATTCCGAAAAGTACGAAATACGCTAAAATTTGCACGTTCCGTGCGTTGC
>JAFWZP010000098.1 GCA_017522255.1 Bacteroidales bacterium
ATATACAATATACAATATACAATATAGACAATAAATAACTTTTATATACAACAACAATGTGTAATAAGGCAAAACTTTATTGCTTTTTTTGGTTTTTAATATTCTTTTTGGTTTTTAACATTTGGGGGAAAATGAGTGTCGTACGACATGCGACATGCGACATTTTGATATTAAACCACATATTTTCAAACATATAGCAAAAGAAATAAGCGTCGCATCAGCGTCGCATGGCGTCCTATATACAGAGTATAGCTTGGAATCGGATGTTTTTTTTGAGGCAATTTCTAAGAAGTCGCCTTAAATATTTGAGATAGGAACTTTTATTATTTGTTTAACGTTTGTTTAATATACCGCTTTGCGTTTTTCTTGGTCTTATACACGTAAGCATTAAACGTATCAACAGTTGCGAAATTGTTAGGGAAGTAGTACTACACACGACAATGCTTTAGACTGATAAAAGCTTTTATTAGTATTTCTTCGAAGAAAACAAACCGAGTATTATAACCTTTTAAAGAAAGGAGTAAAAAACGGATAATGGAAGAATGCTAAACTAACTAAAAAGAGATAAAATTATTTGTCTCTAAGGCGTTGCTATACAATTTAAAACAGGCTTCGTTGTATGGCAGGCGATGATAACGAGAAGCCGAAAATTAAAAAAACGAAACAAAATGATAAAGAACATAAAAATATGTATGATGCTGGCAATGCTGTCGGCAGTTGCAATAGGATGCAAAGATAAAGAAGGCGACGATGCCGGTGATAGTGGTTATGTAAACGGGCACGAGTATGTTGATTTAGGCTTAAGCGTGAAGTGGGCTACATGTAATGTGGGAGCCTCGTCGATGGCCGATAGTGGCAGTTATTATGCTTGGGGCGAAAAGGAAACAAAATCCGATTATGCCGATATTTATTCTACCACCTATGGCAAAGGTATGTCGGATATAAGTGGCGATCTTGCCTACGATGTGGCACGAGCCGAGTGGGGTGGCACATGGCGTATGCCCACCAAAGCCGAGTATGACGAATTGCGTACCAAGTGTTCGTGGAAATGGACCTCGCAAGGTGGAAAATACGGATATTTGATAACCGGAACCAACGATAATACTATATTCCTGCCGGCTGCCGGCTGGAAACATAGTGTGGATACCTATAGATATGATGAGTTTGGTTACTATTGGACATCAACGCCCGTAGATGGCGATAATACTAAATCCTACTATATGGACTTTTCGTCGGGGGATAAAGGAATATACGCATATCAACGATATGATGGGTTGCAGATAAGAGCCGTAACTCAATAGTTGTTCGCCGCAACCAAACAACACTTTGTAATCCTATTTGTTATAGGCATAAGACATAAATAATGTCTTGTGCCTTTGTTGCTTTACATTGCCTATAACTTTATTGTGTAATTTTTATTAGCAACTTAACAATATATTTCTTTTTGCTGCGTTATTAAAGCTGTAAAATCAACTAAAAAACTAAATAATATGAATGTGCAAATAGAACTATTACTACTTATTCTTTCAGCATTGTTTTTTGTAAGTATTTTGGCCGATAAAGCCGGCTCTCGTTGGGGTGTTCCTTCGTTGTTGCTTTTCCTTGGAGTGGGTATGCTTTTTGGTAGCGATGGTTTAGGCTTTGATTTCGACAATATTACAATATCTACTTCGGTGGGAACTGTGGCATTGTGTATAATATTGTTTTCGGGCGGTATGGATACCAAGATGTCTGACATACGACCTGTGTTGTCGCAAGGATTGCTGTTGGCTACGGTGGGAGTGTTGCTTACGGCAGGCATAACGGGTGTTGTTACATGGTGGATTTTCGACGAATTGTATGCATCGCTTGGCGTTAGCCTTATGACGGCATTGCTGTTGGCTTCCACTATGTCGTCTACCGATTCGGCTTCGGTGTTTTCGATATTGCGGTCCAAGGATTTGCATTTAAAAAATAATATTCGTCCAATGCTCGAACTCGAAAGCGGCAGCAACGACCCGATGGCTTATATTCTTACTCTCACCTTTATAGATATCCTTAAGGTAAGCCAAGAAGCCGTGCCAAGCATAGGTTTGACTATTCTTACTATAGTAATGCAATTGGTTATAGGAGCCGCAATGGGATTTTTGTTGGGCAAACTTTTGGTGTGGAGTATCAACAAACTTAAAATCGACAATGCTTCGCTCTTCCCAATCTTGATATTTACGTGCTGTATATTTATTTTCTCGATTACTTATTTTATGAAAGGCAATGGCTATTTGGCAGTGTATATCGGTGGGTTGGTTATAGGCAATAGCAGTATGGTTCACAGGCGTTCCACCATGCGTTTTTTTGATGGTATTTCGTGGTTGGCACAGTTGCTGATGTTCTTGTTGTTGGGTTTGTTGGTCAATCCTCACGAACTTATACCTATTATAGTACCCGGTTTGATTATTAGTTTTCTAATGATATTTGTTTCACGCCCGTTGGGTGTATTCATTACCCTGTTGCCATACCGCAAAATGGCTGTAAACGACAAAGTTTTCGTGTCTTGGTGTGGCTTGCGTGGTGCTGTGCCCATCATCTTTGCCATTATGGCACTCGCCGCAGGTATTCCTCACGCTCGTTTGATATTCAATATAGTATTTTTCTGTACATTGGTGTCGCTTATAGTGCAAGGAACATCGTTGCCTCTTATGGCCAAATGGCTTGGCGTGTTGGAGAAATCAGATCCATTAAAGGCACCAAAACATTTTGATATAGAACTGCCCGAAGATGTAAAGAGCGAAGTAAGCGAGATAGAAGTAAACGAAACAATACTCACCAGAGGCAAATATCTGATGAATTTGGGTATGCCCGAAAACACATTGGTGATTATGGTTAAGAGGAATGATGCCTTTTTTGTGCCCACAGGCAAAACCGAATTGTTTGTAAATGATAAACTCTTGGTTATAACCGACAATAAAGCAACCTTGAGCCAAACCTACGAAAAATTGAACATACCATTTGTGCCCGAAGAAAAAGCTGAACCCGATGTCAATGCCGATAATGTTGAAACAAATGAGCAAAAAACAACATAGCTATAGGATAAATGCGATATTTTTAGTATCTTTGCAAACTAAAAATATTATATAGATATGTCTGTACTGCTTGAATTTGCGATGTTTCCGACCGATAAGACCGAAAGTGTAAGTGCTTATGTAGGTCGTATTATCAGTGTTATCGACCAATCTGCCTATCCATATCAGCTCACATCGATGGGAACTATAGTGGAAACCGATACCATCGATGAGGCATTGGAATTGGTAAAATTGTGCTACAAAGTGTTGGAACCCGACTGCAAAAGAGTCTATTCAACCCTTACCTTCGATATCCGTAAGGGACACGATAATCGTATGGAAGGTAAAGTAAAATCCATCGACGAAAAAATAATACGAAACAGAAAATAATTATTTACACATTACTGATATGATAGTAGGTTACTTATTGATTATATTCGGGATAATGGTATGGGGTGTGCTTATACCTGCCAAAAAGCAAATAAATCCTCGTCTAATGGAATATACCACCATTTTTGGTGGCGCATTTCTTTTTGCTGTATGTTTTTTGCAGTTGTTGCCACATTTGTTTGTGCCTCATATTCATCATAATCATGATATATGTTCTCATGAGCATAATCATTCTTTAATACAAATGCTCAAACCCGGAGTGTGGGTGTTGGTAGGCTTTTTGATTCAGCTGTTGCTCGAAACCCTTACCCGCGGTATCGAACATGGTCATAATCATGCCAATTGTTGCAGCCATTCTCACCCCGAAGGTCATGTGCACCCTATTGTGGGGCTACTTATCGGACTATCGTTACATTCCTTTATGGAAGGTATGCCTCTCACCTTCGGCAACGGGCAAGTGCATTGGGGGTTGCTATACGGAATACTATTGCATAATATTCCTATCACATTAATACTTATTACATTATTTATAAATAATAAATATTCCACACTCAAATCGTTGGCTTTGTTGTTGATTTTTGCGGTAATGACACCCCTTGGCTCGTTGTCGGCAATATTTTTGTTTGATAGTTTTGCCTCCATCGAGCAACCTATAATGGGTATAGTGGTGGGTATATTGCTGCACGTGAGTGTGAGCATATTGTTTGACCACGACAACAACAAATACTCTAAGTTGAAACTACTACTTATAATAGTGGCATTTGCATTGGCATATATAGTGCCGGGTTGCCAACATTAATAACACAAAGAACAGAAAGATAAAAATATATAAACGATGAAAATGCGAAAACCAAAGCAGGAAATAATACTTACCGATATTGAAATAACCGATGCCGGAAGCGAAGGCAACGCCATTGCAAGAGTCGATAATAAAGTGATATTTGTGCCTTTTGTAGTGCCGGGCGACGTTGTAGACATAAAAATATATAAGTCCAAAAAGAATTATGCCGAGGGTAGGGCAGTGGCTATCAAACAATATTCGCCATTACGTAGCGAGGTTAAATGCCCTCATTTTGGAACCTGCGGTGGTTGTCGCTGGCAAAATATGGACTATGCCGAACAGCTTAAATATAAGCAAAAACAAGTGGTGGACAATTTGGAACGGTTGGGCAAGATAGATACAACAAATATGTCGCCAATATGTGGTTCCGATAATATATTTTACTATCGCAATAAATTGGAATACACTTTCTCCAATCGTCCATGGATAAGCAACGAAGATATAAAGAACCCCGATTTTGTACCCCAACCAAATGCATTGGGATTTCATATACCGGGATTGTTCGATAAAATATTGGATATAGAACACTGTGCTTTGCAAGAAAATCTTTCAAACGACATTCGTTTAACCATAAAAGAATATGCCTTGCAGCACAATTTGGAGTTTTACGACATTCGCAACCACACCGGTTTCTTACGCAACATCGTTATCCGAAACACGTCGATAGGGGAGTGGATGCTGGTGGTGATAGTGGCTCAAAACGATAAAGAAAAACTATTGCCTATGATGGAGTTCTTGAAAAACAGATTCCCGCAAATCACCTCGTTGCAGTATATAATAAACGAAAAACTCAACGACTCGTATGGCGACCTTGATGTAATAACCTATAGTGGCAAAGACTATGTGGTGGAAAATATGCCGGCCTATAAGCAGCAAGGTAAACCTTTGGAATTTAAGATAGGTCCCAAATCGTTCTATCAAACCAATTCGGCTCAAGCCTACAAGCTATATAGTTTTGCTGCCGACTTTGCCGATTTGAATGGCGACGAGGTGGTGTACGACCTATATACCGGCACCGGCACCATAGCCAATTTTGTGGCTCGTAGGTGCAAAAAAGTGGTAGGTATCGAATATGTAGAAGATGCCATCGTAGATGCCAAACATAACTCAGAGAGAAATAATATCGATAATACCGTGTTCTATGCCGGCGATATGGCCAAAGTGCTTACCGAGGATTTTATAAAAGAAAACGGCACTCCCGATTTGGTGATAACCGATCCACCGCGAGCCGGTATGCACGAAAAGGTGATACAACAATTGCTCAATGCTCAACCTCGAAAGATAGTATACATTAGTTGTAATCCTGCCACTCAGGCACGCGATATTATGCTTTTGTCCGAAAAATATAATGTAGGCAGAATACAACCGGTGGATATGTTTCCTCACACACAGCACGTCGAAAACGTGGTAGAGCTGATATTAAAAGATTAGTATCTTAAACTACAGAGGCGCTTATTGTACATAATGGTATGGCAAAGATATTGGAATTTTATAGCAAGTCTAAAAAAATAGAACAGTTGTTTGACGAAATAGGCAAACCCAAATCTCGTGTAAGGATAAAAGGTTTGTCCGCTTCGTTGCCTCCTGTTGTCGGGTCGTTGTTTTCGATGTCCTCAGCCAATGTTGTAAACCTTTTTATTACAGCCAATAAGGAGGAAGCATTCTATTTTATGAACGATATGGAAATGCTCTTGAACGAAAGCGAAAAAGACTTATCGGAAAAAAGAGTTTTGCTCTTTCCTTCATCGTATCGTAAGCCATACCAAACCGAAGATGTAGACAATGCCAACGTGCTTTTGCGTTCCGAAGTGGTTAAACGCCTCAGTGCACATCAGTGCCCTATCATTATCACCTATCCCGAAGCCTTGTCGGAAAAGGTGGTGTCGTCCAAAACACTTGTAAGAAATACCTTGCAGCTGTCGGTCAATAGCACCATATCTGTCGACTCCTTGATAGACACCCTTATGGAATACGAGTTCGAGAGGGTCGATTTTGTGGTGGAACCGGGGCAATATGCCATAAGGGGAGGCATAGTCGATGTATTCTCTTTTGCCAATGAGTACCCTTTTCGTATCGAGTTTTTCGATGATAACATAGAGTCGTTGCGAACTTTCGACACCGTTTCGCAACTTTCTGTGCAAATGCTCGATACAGCCACCCTTATACCAAATCTCGAAACCAAAGCCACTTCCACAGTCGAAGAGAAAGTTACCTTGGTGGAATACCTCTCTGCCAACGATGTGCTATGGGTCGATAACCTGATGTTTTGTGCCAATACTATAGAAGACGGATACTGCGAAGCCGAACGCATATATAGCACATTAAATTCTACAATATCGAGGCAGACACCGGAGTATTTATACACCAAGGCCAACGAATTTTTAAAGGCTATATTGGATCTACATATTGTGGAATACGGCAATACTTCATTCTTTGCCGATGCCAAAGTAATACAGTTCGATACCACGCTTCAACCTGCTTTCAACAAGCAGTTCGAGATGTTGATAAAAACACTTAAAGAGTATACCGAAAAATCGTATAAAACATACGTATGTGTCGAAAATATCCATCAGCAAAAACGTATGGATAAGATATTTGCCGAGTTTAAGAATGCCGACAATCTTACTGTCGAGTTTCTAAACATATCGCTCTCGCATGGCTTTATCGACAACGATAACCGTGTGTTATGTTTCACCGACCACGAGATATTCGAGCGTTATCATAAATACAAGATACGTGATTTTTCCGAGGCTCGCCAGTCAATGACTCTCAAGGAACTATTCGAGTTGAAGCCCGGCGACTATATTACCCATATCGACTACGGTGTAGGACGCTTTGCAGGATTGGAAAAAGTGGATAACTATGGCAAACAACAAGAGGCCATACGCTTGGTATACAAAGATAACGATATGCTATACATAAGCATACACAGTCTGCACAAAATAAGCCGATATGTTGGGAAGGAGGGAAGCGAACCAAAACTAAACAAGTTGGGTTCTCCATCGTGGCAGGTGCTTAAGCAAAAAACCAAGCAACGTGTCAAGGATATAGCCAAAGACCTTATCAAGCTATATGCCGAACGTAAAGCATCTAAGGGATTTGCTTTTTCGGCCGACTCGTATTTGCAAAACGAATTGGAGTCGTCGTTTATATACGAAGACACCCCCGACCAATACAAAACCACCCGCGAGGTTAAGAGCGATATGGAATCGCCTATACCTATGGATCGTTTGGTGTGTGGCGATGTGGGCTTCGGCAAAACCGAGATAGCCATACGTGCCGCTTTCAAAGCCGTCAACGACAGCAAGCAGGTGGCTGTGCTTGTACCTACCACTATATTGGCACTGCAGCACTACAACACTTTTGTAGAACGCCTATCGGGAATGCCTTGCAATATCGAATACATCAATCGTTTTAGAACCACTAAAGAGAAAAACCAAATATATGCCGACCTCGAAAAAGGAAAGATAGATATACTTATAGGCACTCATGCCATCACTAACTCCAAGGTTAAGTTCAAAGATTTGGGCTTACTGATAATCGACGAAGAGCAAAAGTTTGGCGTAAGTGTAAAAGAAAAACTCCGTCAGATGAAAATCAATGTCGACAGCCTTACCCTTACAGCCACTCCTATACCTCGCACATTGCAGTTCTCGCTTATGGGAGCTCGCGACCTCTCGGTTATCAACACTCCGCCTACCAACAGGCAGCCGGTGCAAACCGAACTCAAAGTCTTTTCCGAAGAGGCTGTAAGAGATGCCATATTGCACGAAATGTCGCGAGGGGGACAGGTGTTTTTTGTTAACAACCGGGTCGAAAACCTATTCGAAATGGCCGGTATGGTGCAGCGTTTGGTACCCGATGCACGTGTGGCTGTAGGGCATGGTCAGATGGAGGGTGCTCGTCTCGAAGAGGTGCTTATGGACTTCGTTAACGGCGATAGCGATGTGCTTGTGTCCACTGCCATAGTCGAAAACGGTCTTGATATACCTAATGCCAATACCATTATCATAAACAATGCTCAACATTTCGGCCTTAGCGGATTGCACCAGTTGAGAGGACGTGTGGGACGTAGCAACAAAAAATCGTACTGCTATCTCTTTGTGCCATCGTTCACGGTGCTAACGCCCGAAGCCCAAAAGCGATTGAAGGCCATCGAAGAGTTCTCCACCATAGGAAGCGGTTTCAATATAGCCATGAGGGACTTGGATATACGTGGTGCCGGCAATATACTGGGTGCCGAACAAAGCGGTTTCATATCCGAAATAGGATACGATATGTATCACAAAATACTGAACGAGGCAATAGAAGAATTAAAAACTACCGAATTCCGAGATTTGTATCACAACGAATTGGAAAACAAAAAAGACGATGCCTTCGTTAAGGAATGTAATATACAAACCGACCTCGAAGTGCTTATCCCCGACAGTTATGTAACCAATATCACCGAACGCCTGGTGTTATACAAAGAACTCAACGACCTTGAAACCGACGAACAATTGGAAACCTATCGTGCTAACCTTATCGACCGTTTTGGTCCGTTGCCACAAGCCACCGACGAGCTTATCGAAACCATACGCCTACGACGAATGGCAAAAGCATTAGCCATAGAACGTCTGGTGCTTAAAAATGATGCAATGGTATGCTATTTCGTCTCTAACCAGGACAGCGACTTCTATAAATCCGATACCTTTATAAAGGTGATACGCTACGTGCAAAACAACCCAAAGCAATGCTCGCTCAAAGACGATAAAAACAAACTATCCTTAACCTTCAAAAACATAAAAACCATACAACAAGGATTAGAGGTATTGATGGGTTTATGACGAAAAGATGGTAAACAATTTTAGAAAATATACTTTATTTACTTGGACAAATTCAAAAAAAACTATCTAATATATTATGGCTACAAACTTTGGACTTACATGGTGGGGTAAGCAATGGTTGAATGCTCTTTCCAGTATAGATTACTCAAACCGTTTACCTCGTGGCGAATCGTATGCTCGAAAAGGCAATGTTGCTAGTATTGATATATTAGGAAATACTATTTTGGCAAAGGTTATGGGCAGTGGTGTAAAACCATACACCGTAAGTATATTATCCCCAAGGTTTCAACAGATGAAGATAGATAAACTTGTTGATAAGATATTGGAACATCCCATAGTGCTTTCGCAGTTGCTTAATAGGGAGCTGAACCCGATGATAATTGATATATGAGACTCGTTGGGTATGCAGATATTTCCCGATACGTGGCGTTACTTTTCCATGAATTGTTCTTGTCCGGATAGTGCTGTGCCGTGTAAACATTTGGCTGCCGTAATATATATGCTTAGCAGGGAAATTGATAACAATCCGTTTTTGGTGTTCACCATTCATGGTATCGATTTTGAAAAAGAATTGAAAGCACGTGGGGTATCGTTGGGGCAAACAAGAGCGGAAAACATACCTTCATATAAATCGTTGTTCGAACCTCGAAAAGAAGTTAAGGATGTAAAAACTATTGATACTAACGATATTGTGGTGGATTTTTCGCGACTTAGAGATATAACTGATTCTTTGACTTCTATTTTGGAACCTAATCCACCGTTTTACATCGATGGTGATTTTCAAAAAGGTTATCATGAAGTGATGAAAAATGTGGCCAAAGCAGCTGATTTTTTTCTGAAAGAAATTAAAGAAACGGATAGTTTTGCTACTGAATTGTTTTTGAAAGACGATGTTGTACATGTCAATTTGGATAAAGACTATAATTTTATTTTGACTGTAGATACTGTAGAGAAAAAGAAATCTAGGGTGTATCCTACTATGAAAGAGTTGGCTACAGCGGTTTTGTCTTTGGATGTAGATTATTTAGATGAATATGATGTTACAGTATCTTCTATTTACAAGTTGTCAATGGCTGCACTTAATTTGTTGGCCAATGGCTGTGTGATACCTCAGATTGTATCGTTGGGAAAAAATGAGTATTATATCCGTTGGATACCTGCTGTTTTAGACAATGAAGTTAAAGTTATAGTCGAAACCCTGCGAAAAATTGTACCCAATGATATACTTACTATTTCATTAGGTAAAGATAAGAACGAAATTGAGGTGGAAGATGCTTCTACTCATCTACTTTCTTATATGATAACCAATTTCGTTTCGGGATTAACTTTACTTTTCTATCCCTATGACAAAGTTTGTCGCTTGTTTTTCGAAGATGCTTCATTTACTTTCAGTTCTATAGGCGAAAAACAAGTGCCTGGTAGCATAAAGTCGTGGTTGGATAGATTACATATTTCTACCACTCAATACAGACCTTCTTTGATGGTCTCCGAAGGAAAGAATGATACATTTTTGCTCGATTTCTTTGTGGAATACATCTGTCGGTTTTTACATATCATGGTCAGCAACGAAACTTTGCTTCGTTCGATAAAGATATTCTGCTCATATGGTGTGTTGCGTTCGGATATAGATATAATAAAGAAAAAAAAGTGGCAGATAGCCGTTATTGATGAGGCTCAGAATATAAAGAATGCCAATACATCGCAAAGCAAAGCTGTGCGTTCGCTTACTGCCGAAACACGTATAGCTATGAGCGGTACGCCGGTCGAGAACAGACTTTCGGAGTTTTGGTCGGTTATGGATTTTGCCAACAAAGGCTATCTTGGTACTCTTAAAAGTTTCAATGAGGATTATGCAAAGCCAATACAAGGTTTGGGCGATAAGCAGGTGATAGAAAATTTCCGCAAGGTAACGGCTCCTTTTATGATGCGACGACTGAAGACGGATAAGAATATCATAAACGATTTGCCCGACAAGGTAGAGCAGGACGAAACGGTTTATCTTACAGATGTTCAGGCTTCGTTGTACGAAGAGACACTGAATGAGGCTATGAAGTTGATAGAGAATATCAAATCTACTGATTCAAAGTCGCTATTCAATCGTAGAGGTCTTATTCTTCAGATGATACTAGCTTTGAAACAAATATGCAATCATCCTGCATTATTTCTCAAAAACAAAAAGTGTAAACCCGACGACTCGGGAAAAGTGATGATGTTGCTGGATTTATTAAATAGTATAGTGGATAGTGAGCAGAAGGTGCTTGTATTCACTCAGTTTAAAGAGATGGGAATTATATTGGAGCAGATAATATTCGAGGCTATGGGTAAGCGACCATTGTTTTTGCACGGAGGTTGTTCGGTGAAAGAACGAAAGACTATGGTGGAACGTTTTCAAAACAAGAAAGGAGATCAGATATTTTTATTGTCCTTGAAAGCTGCCGGAACGGGGTTGAATCTTACGGCGGCAAGCCATGTGATACATTTCGACCTATGGTGGAATCCCGCAGTGGAGTCGCAAGCCACCGACCGTGCCTATCGTATAGGACAGCATCAGAATGTGTTGGTTCATCGCTTTATTGTCAAAAATACTTTCGAAGAACGCATCAACGCAATGATTCAGCAAAAAAAAGAACTTGCCGATATGACTATAGCCACCGGCGAAAGTTGGATTGGAGACTTAAGTAATAAAGAACTTAACGAACTATTTGGGCGAGAATAGGACTGTGAAGGTCGGGTAGGAGAGATGCTTTTTGTCTTATGAGGTATTTTGGGACAAAAGTCTAAAGTCAAAGGACGAAAGGTGTTTTTTTAAGACTACGAGTCAACAAGACTACGGACGGGCGATAGCCCAAATGCCCACTACTCATTGCTCATTGCTCAAAGCCCACTGCTCATTGCTCACTGCCAAAATAGTTTAAAGATTAAGGCTTAAGGTAGTCGGTTGAGCTTGTCGAAACCGCTTTTCGCGTTTTTTCGCCATTTTCGTTAAAGTTTTCGCGATAAGAATAAAAAGCTCACTGCCCAAAGCTCATTGCTCAAATCCTTTTGTCGTTTGTCTCAAGTCTTTTGTCCGGCAAAGCCAAAAAAAACTCCCCACCCATCAAGTTTTTATTTCCTTGACAAGTGGGGAGAAACGGCGTTAGCCAGAAAGACCGTTGTCAGTAGTCTGTTGTCCGTAGTTAGGCGGAGTACAGCGTAGTCTCCTAAGCATTAAACTCTTTAATTCTCTGTTCTTCGGAGCGTTTGCAAACCAACAGTTGTCCGTTCTTTTCGGATACTATGTAGCCGTCCAAACCCTGTAGAACTACCTTTTGGGCATCTTCGATATGGACTACACAGTCGATGCATTCAAAGAAGTGAATGTTGCCAACGGCAGCGTTGTTGCTTTGGTCTTTTTGCAGTTTGTCGTGTAGCGAAGCCCAGTTGCCAAGGTCGCTCCAACCAAAGTCTGCCGGATGGGTGAACACCTTGCCATCGTTGGCGGCAGGTTCCATAACGGCAAAGTCGATGGAGATTTTTTCGCACTGCGGAAATATCTCTTTTACATTGCCTGTTGTTTCTATAGCCTCCATATCCTTGGCAATGTTTGGCTTATATTTGGTTATAGAATCCACAATTGTGTTTACGTTCCACACAAATATGCCGGCATTCCATAAGTAGTTACCTTTTTGTAAATAACTTTGAGCAGTTTGCAAATCGGGTTTTTCTTTAAATTCTTTCACCTTGCATATTTCGCCATCGGCTTGTTCTGCAGTCTCTACATATCCATATCCTGTTTCGGGACGTGATGGTTTTATACCTATGGTTACGATGGCATCGCTTTCTTTGGTAAATTCAAGAGCGTTGCCTATTACTCTGCGAAACTCTTCCGGGTTCATCACCACAGCATCGGCCGGAGTAACCACCACATTTGCATTTGGATTCTCTTTTCTTATACTCCAACATGCCCATGCTATACAAGGTGCAGTGTTTCGTGCTGCAGGTTCGGCCAATATATGACTGTGTGGAATTTGGGGCAACTGCTCCTTTACTATATCCACATACGAAGCATTGGTTACCACCCAAAAATTCTCGTCGGGACAAACGCCTTTAAATCTATCTGTCGTAAGCTGTATCAGCGTTCTGCCACAGCCTAATATATCTATAAACTGTTTAGGAAACTCAGGTGTACTCAAAGGCCAAAATCTACTGCCTATACCACCGGCCATTATTACTACATGTGTGTTGTTCATAATCTAAAGTTTTTATTCGTGTAAGTGAATTTCGTAGTTGAATAGAAATGTATTGCCACTACTAAGTTTTTGAATGTATTCTCGTTCGGAAATATCACCCTTAAAATCATACCTGTCGGCAATTCCGCACCATGGTTCGATGCATATAAAAGGACAACCGGCTTTGTTCGGAGCCCAAAGTCCAAAAGCATCGGCTTGAGGGCAGAGAACCGAAAGTACAGGCTTACGATTTTTGTCGAGTAAAACTACTTTTTGCACTTGTTTATCCTCGATAAGTATTGCATCGTTGGCAAAACTACCATTGGTTATCGCAAGGTAATTGTCGCAATCATATAATCTCTTCGGTTGAGGCAATGAATGTCGCAAACCATCTTTAAGACAAGTATTTATTATTGGATTCACCACCTTGCCATTTTCGTCCAAGCATTGCAAATAGGCATGTATTTCGTCCGCTCCATTATAGTCTGGCAAAAGAAAAGCCGGATGAGCTCCAATTTGGAAATACATATCCTTATCATCGCAATTCTGCACTTGCCAATTGCATATAACAGATTGTTCAGTTGCTATATAATTTGCTTTCAACTCAAAACAATAAGGATAGTTGGTAAATTCTCCTTGCGGCATGGTGTTGCCGAAAACATCGTTCACTGTGTCTATTTGAACCGAATCGCCCAAGCTAAAGAACGCATTGATTTTATTAGGTGCAAATTTAGTATCACGAGCAAAACCATGTTGTTTCATCTGATAGCTTTTGCCATCAATACGAAGAGTGTCATCAGCCACACGCCCAACTATAGGAAACAATATCGGAGCCCTACGTCCCCAATACTCTTTACAGCCTTGCCAAAGATATTCTTTTCCATTGGCTGCAATGCTTTGCAACTCGGCACCGAAGGGGGATACTTGGAGTTTGATTTTCGGCATAAGATATTATGTTTTATCGTTCAGCCCTCATAGGGTTTGTCAAAAAGTCGTCGTAGCTTAGTTTTATACCATCTTCGAGTTCCACTTTGTATTTCCAACCCAAACTCTCTGCTTTGCTTACATCTAACAATTTGCGTGGTGTGCCGTTCGGACGGGTAGTATCCCATTTTATCTCGCCTTCGTACCCAACAACCTTAGCCACCAACTCGGTAAGGTCTTTTATGCTTATCTCTTTTCCCGTACCTGCATTTACTGTTTCGTTTCCGCTGTAGTTATTCATCAAAAACACACAAAGGTTTGCCAAATCGTCGACGTATAAAAATTCACGTAGCGGACTGCCATCGCCCCAACATGTTACCTCGCTCAAACCGTTTTCCTTAGCTTCGTGAAAGCGACGTATCAATGCCGGCAACACATGCGAGTGTTCGGGGTGATAGTTATCGTTTGGACCATAAAGGTTGGTAGGCATAAGACTTATAAAGTCGGTACCATATTGTGTATTGAGGTATTCGCAATACTTCAAACCGCTTATCTTCGCCAAAGCGTATGCTTCGTTTGTCTTTTCCAATTCGCCCGAAAGCAGGTAGCTTTCTTTTATAGGCTGTGGTGCCATACGTGGATATATACAACTGCTACCCAAAAACTCCAACTTCTTACAGCTGTTTTTCCATGCAGCATGTATCACATTCATCTCTAATATCATATTGTCATACATAAAATCAGCCAATGCCGACTGATTTGCTACAATACCACCAACCTTGGCAGCAGCCAAAAATACATACTCCGGTTTTTCTGCTTCAAAAAAGTCATTAACGGCTTGTTGATTACACAAATCCAACTCTTTATGTGTACGAGTTATTATATTATTGTAGCCTTGACGTTCCAACTCTCTTACTATAGCCGAACCCACCATACCACGATGTCCGGCAACATATATTTTACTATCTCTATTCATATTTTCATTATCTTTATTCGTTAAAAAATTCGTTCCATCATTTGCCATTTCTCATCGCTACGAGCCGTGGCACTACATCCCTGAAATTGCGCTACGTATGCTTCCCACTCCGCTTGTCGTGGCAATTTCGATAAGCGTTCCATGTCTCGTTGCCAATCAAAATCATCTACCGTATCGCATATCATAAACAAGATATTACCTTTACGATAAATTTGCATATTTAGTATGCCTACCATGCGTTGCCCCTCAATTATTTCAGGCCATACGTTTTTATGTACTTCAACATATTTCGAAATCATTTCTTTATCATCTACCAGCTGAAGAGTTTGACAATATCGTTTCATTTGTTTGTTTTTTTTAAGAACTACAGTCTTTTTTTGTTTAATGTTTAAGGCTTACGGTTGTCGGTTGAGCTTGTCAAAACCGCTTTTCGCGTTTTTTCGCAAATTTCGATTCTGTTTTCGCAATAAAGTTTCTAAGACTACAAGTCAACGACTCCACAAGACTACAAGTTTTTTTTGTCGAAAGTCTAAAGTGTTCTTTTTGCTTTGAGTCGTGAGCTTTGAGCTATGAGATTTTTTTCTATCAAAATCCTTTAGCCGTTTGTCTTAAGTCGTTTGTCCGGCAAAGCCCCATTGTTCATTGCTCAAAGCCTTTAGTCTTTTGTTTCACGTCGTTTGTCCGGCGAAACCACAAATTCCGTGAATCCGTAATTTCACTCTATTTCTGCGTAGCATTAACAGTGTTCCCTCTCAACGCATACATAAGTACCACTACAAAACATATCAGAGGCACCACAAAACTTATGTTCACCGGCGGCAATCCAAATATTCCTGCACCATCAATAATGGCGGCTTGCAATGGCGGCAATATACTGCCACCCAATATAGCCATTATAAGTCCTGCCGCTCCCAACTTGGCATCATCGCCCACTCCTTCCAATGCTATACCATAAATGGTAGGAAACATCAAACTCATGCATGCCGATATCGCTACCAAACAATACATTCCCCAATGTCCATCTATAAATACCACACAAGCCGTAAGCACTATGGCTATAGCCGAAAAGATAGCTAATAGTTTCGATGCTTTCACATACTTCATAAGCCACGTGCATACAAAGCGACTGACACAAAAGATTGCCATAGCCACAATGTTGTAGCGTTGCGATGTTACTTCGGCATCTATTTCAGACATACCTTCGTTCATAAACACACGTGTACCATATTGTATTATAAATGTCCAGCACATTATCTGCACTCCTACATAAAAGAACTGTGCCACTATTCCGTATCTGTAACGTTTGTTGTTCCATAGTCTGCGTGCCGTTTTGCCTATGCTGTCGGCATGCGTGGCTTGTATGTCTTTTGCTTTAGGCAAAAATACCACAAACAATACAAACATCAGCACCAAAACACCACCTATCACCACGTATGGTGCAGCCAATATAGCAAGGTCGGAAGTTTTTATGGCTTCGAACTCGGCTTGGTCTAGCACTGCCCGTTCGGCTGTACTAAGCGGGTTGAGTTTGCTTTGTATAAAATTCATAGCCACATACATTCCCATCAGCGAACCTATAGGATTGAATGCCTGTGCAAGATTCAGCCTGCGTGTGGCAGTCTCCTTATCACCCATCGACAATATGTACGGATTGGCGGTAGTCTCTAAAAACGACAATCCACAAGTAAGTATAAAATACGCTAGTAGAAATGGATAATAACTACCCAACGACTGTGCAGGCAAAAACATCAATGCTCCTATGGCATACAATCCCAAACCCATCAAAAGGCCGGCTTTATAGCTATACTTGCGTATAAACAAGGCTGCAGGCAGTGCCATACAGAAATATCCACCATAAAAAGCCACCTGAACCAATGTACCATCACTTACACTCATACGGAATATCTTGGAAAACGCCTTTACCATAGGGTTGGTAATATCGTTGGCAAAACCCCACAGTGCAAAACATAGCGTTACAAGCACAAAAGGTAATAGATATTTTTTCTCTATTGTTTTCATAAATGTTTTTTTTGAGAACGAAGTTTCGGAATCTTTCTAAGACTACAAGTTTTTATCGTCGAAAGTCGAAGGACGAAAGGATTTTTATTAGTTTAAAGATTAAGGTTTAAGGCGGTCGGTTGAGCTTGTCGAAACCGCTTTTCGCATTTTTTTGCAATTTTCGATTCTGTTTTCGTATAAGAATAAAAAACTCACTATTGGGTACTAACCAATAGAATATACTTCGGGGTACGATACGGTTCTAAATAGAAATCCATTTCCCATATCAGTAACATTTGTTTGATGATTTTCAAATTCTTCTGTAAAGATTTCCATGTTGTTGCATACATCATCATTAGCCATAGAATTATCTTTTATTCGCATAGCAAACAAGCCTATTTTATGAGTACATCCCTCCAATCTGCTTTTTACAGCATCGATTTTCATTAGTGAATTTATTACACTTTCTATTTGACTATAAGCTTTTGATCTTTTACCTTCGTAGTTTCCTCTGCTATTTGTAAAAGGTTCGATATATTGATTTTCCGAACAAGTCATATCACATAAGATGACGTTTGAACTATTATAAAACATCAAATCACATTTCTTGCGAATGGATGCAGCTTTTCCATCAAATTGAACGAAAAATTTTTCTATATCAATCTTTGCAATTTCAGAATGTGCATCTATTTTAAAAACTACAGCTTCACCGTTGTTTACACAAATTCTCCGCTCATTAGGACAAGTGTCGCACGACTTTCTATCTTTTAGCGAATGTAAGCCTACTATATTTTCAAACAATATAGTGTAAGAACCATTCAATCTATAGTGATTTTTATATTCTTCTAATAACCAATTCATTTTCGCGAATGTTTATAATGAAGCTCTGTATTCTCTTAGTACTTCAGACATTGGTTCGGCAAGGTCGACAGTGTTTACCGAAATTTTTCCGTTAATTTCGTTGTATTGGATAAGATTTTGCAAGCGACCTTCATACACACGATAAACTGCAAGATTGTTTCCATTTATGTATGCCGAATTTGTTTCAGACCTTCTAATTAGCACATTCAAATAATTGATTATATATGGGCTATGTGTCGCAAGCATCAGCGACATGGAATAATCGGTAGGCGATTCCACAAAACATCTATTTGTCAAAAAGTCCATAAGTCTCAACTGACTTTCTGGGAAAAGACTAAGTTCGGGTTCTTCAACGAAAAGAGTTACTCGTTTGTTCGGAAATTCCCCAACATTGCTAATAGGTTTAAATGTTTTATAACTGTCAGTATTTGAGATATATGACAATATAGACAAATTAATGTTATCAACCAAGTTGTAGTGTTTTGAATAATATTCTACAATTGTATTCAGAGGAATAGCGTTTTGTATACCTGACGAGGCATGTTTCAGGTCTATCAAATATTTTTTGTTTTCGTTGATAGATGAAATTTGGTGTTTTGTTCCTAATTTTGTCTTCTTTACATTTAATCTGATATCTAAAAAATCTATATCAAAAGAACCAAGTACATCACTAGCTTTTTTATAATTCTCGTACGTATCAAATAGATAAAAGCTGTTTCTTGCATTACTATTGTCCGAAAAATCAGATATCATATTTCGTTGATCAGATATAAAGACTACTTTTTCCAAACTCAATTCATCTTTTGCCATATATTTTGGTGATATTTTTAACCCTTTATTTTTATACGAAATAGTAGATGTCCCATTTTTGTATATTATCTCGGTATCAGATTTAAGGTAATCAATAAGACCATTATCTTTTAAAAGTCTATCGAAATGAAAGCGAAAAGGAGATTTTAATCCTGAATAATGAAGGTATGATCGGATTGATGATTTTTTGTATATCCACTGAAACAAAGACAACACTTTCATTATGGTGCTTTTGCCACTACCGGAAGTGCCTATAAATATTGTCAGCGGTTTTATTTCATCTATTTTTATGTAATCAATAGGACCAAAGTTTTGTATTTCTATGCTTTCTTTCATATAGATAATATTGCTATTTTAAATATTAAACAACATGTCAAACGAAAAATACTAAAATTTGTTGTATCAATGCATTATTTTTTGCTATTTCGCGATAAAATTTCTAAATAGTACAAGTCAACGAGTCCACAAGACTACAAGTTTTTATCGTCGAAAGTCGAAGGACGAAGGACGAAAGGATTTTTATTAGTTTAAAGATTAAGGCTTAAGGCGGTCGGTTGAGCTTGTCGAAACCGCTTTTCGCGTTTTTTGCAAATTTCGCTAAAGTTTTCGCGATAAGAATAAAATGTATTTTATCGCTAAAATATTCCGAAAAGTACGAAATACGCTAAAATTTGCACGTTCCGTGCGTTGC
>JAFWZP010000099.1 GCA_017522255.1 Bacteroidales bacterium
AGTGTCCGCTAAACAAAATACAGCTTTTTCAATATACTGAATTTCAATAATCAACAATTGTTCTTCCTTGGACAAGCCCCCTATTTTGAGTATCTTATCGGCTGTCCGACAAATTAACCCATATATTTTGCATAATAAGTCTTCTCTGTCATCACCACCTTATTTCCACATTTTACCACATTGCCACCATCTACCACCAAGTCCAATTCTACAACTTGTCCATGTAATATAGTTTCAATAGATTCTATAGCTTTTACATCCGTGATAGTACGTTTGTAATAAGGCGTTTGCAAATAATCCGGTTGGTATTTGTATAGAACAAAACGATTGCTATCAGTTTGAATTGGCATATAATCTCGACACCATATATCTTTTGTATTCTTCAATAAGCTATGGGGAATATTTTCTTTTCCTAGTTCATCAACCAGGTTTTTATATAGTAGCGGACATTTTTTTGGCAATAAGTCTGAAAAGAAAACAGCTCCGGAAATACTATCAGTCATATCTTATAATACTACTTTTATTATTCCGGCAAAATAAACCGACTGATATTATAAGACCTCGACTTTTCCCCTTCTTCGCGTTCCAGAGTTCCTTCTTTTTTATAAAATCCTTTTACCATCGATGTTTTCCATTTATTTTTTGGAATCGAATTATCGTAGAAACAAAGTCTGTATTCGGACTTTGTTTCTTCTTCTGTTCGGTCTTTTCCTAAAGTTCTATATGTTGACGCAATTCGTGAAATATGATTATCTCCTTCCGATTCTTTGGGCCATAAATATGGCAACATCTTACATCCTTTACATGCATTTAATATCTTATCTTTACAAGTTAATGGTCCGGATATAATTACTCCATCTTTTGTTCGAATAGAACGAATTAGTATTCCTCCATATTTGCCATAATCATCATTGTATTGACTGTCGAAGCAAATATCTACACCGCTAAGATGATAGAATAAATCTCCAGCTTTATAACTATTTCTTGGATAGGTAACATCATTCCAATTTTTATTCCATTTCCTACTTTCGAAATAATAAAACTCCACTTCGGCAAAATACAATTCTTCATCGCCACATTTGATGCAGTAATTATTAAACAACTCAACTGCAATCTTGTAAAACCTTTCATTTACATCTTTGGCAGTTGAAGTATTTTTATCCAAGCCTTGCAAAGGGTCTGACAATAAATTAATAATATTCTTCATAACAGTTTATTTATAACTTTATCATGCTGCAAAGGTATATAAATTTTTTCGATTACACAAACATTAGCAGTAATATCTTCATTTGGTATCGGAAAATAAAAAAAGTTCCGTTTCTATTCATTGCCGAGCTATTTCTCTATCTTATATTTTACTTTTTTGAGTGCCTTTTTGATATCCTTTGATGGTTTGTAGATGATTTTTGTCTTTTCTATCAATTTTTTATTCAATTCTTCCACAGAATCCACTGCATCGGCTTTGACCGACAACTCGACACAGCCTAAAGGTCCCAACTCTGTACCACGGCCTATTCTGATATTATCTACAATAACCTCTTTAACTGCAGCTAATGCAAACTCCACCTCGTAATCTGCAAGCGTAGTGCGTTCGGCGATCAAGGCACATAAGTCGTTAAAGCTCATGCGTTCTTGTGGTACCATTTTCAAGAAAAGTTTATCTTGTTTCTCGTTATTGATACACATCGTTTTTTTATAGCTTGTAATTCTAATCATATCAAATATTTTTATATGTAATTTCTATATTGCTAATGGTAATTTTATTTGTCTTTGAGATAAAATCGAAAATCCTTAACCATTTACTCGAAAACATCCGATCTTTTACCCTAAAACATCGGATGTTTTACATCAAAAGATCCGATGTTTTTCATACTATCCTTAAGACTTTTCAAGTTTATCCTTTGAGTTTTTATCTTTATCCTTTAAGGTTTTCAAAAAGCCGAAGTGTCGTTCAGGTATATACGCGGATTATCTACCTCTATTACTTTGCTGCCACGCTGTATGGTTAGCTCCATTTTGTCGGAGGGGTTGTCAAAGTCGTATTCGGCCGGATTTATTCCGTTTATCATCAGCACTGTGTTGCCAAGCTGTATGTTGTTTTCCACCGCCAACGGATGGTTTGGAACGAAGGAGCTTACAGCATATATATCTTTCGAGCAATTGATAGATTTGACTGCTAATGCACGAACGCTTGGCATGTCGATTGGTTTGTATGTAGTTTTTTTGCGAATATATATCTTTTTGTTTGGGAAATCGATAATAAGATCGAAACGCTTAAGAACCGAATTGCCCAACAGACCTTTGTATTTGTATTCGCTTTCGCCCAATACTCCGCCACTGTTTAGCGAATATTCGGCTTCGATGGTATCGATAGTTATTCCTGCTATGCTAAGTTTTTTGCCTACAAACATGACCTCTGCCGAAGCACCGCCTATGCCGCCTACTGCATTGCTGTGCTGTACTCCATTTTTAATTTTAGATTTCAATCCATACTTCTCTGCCGCATATTTGGATAGAGCTATCCCACCCGGGAACCCCATGTCGAGGCAAAAAACATCGGCTACACTGCAATCGTTGCCTATCGTCAAGGTGAGTGGAACTAGTATTTTTCCGTTTGCATCCACCGTAGTGCCTTGCACCAAGGTGTAAGAACTGTCCGGCACAAAGCCGTGATTGTGAAGAATGATAAAGTTACTGTCGAAATCGAACTGCACTACGCTGTTGCGAAAAAAAGGCAAGCCTAACAGACCATCGGCTTCGCAACCTACTATTTTCTTTAAATCCAATATGGTTGTCATCTTCGAAGTATCGGCCAGCCCACCTACCGAGTAGATGATTGGATGTCTTGCAACAGATATCATCTCGAAATTATTGCCTGTTCCTCTCATAGCTCCGGGCCTTACTGTTCCCACTACATCTTTATGCTCTTTGGCAAATGCCGAATCTAACAGCAGGTAAGGGCATCCGGTGTCGAAAATAAGACAAGCATTTACACTGTCGGCTATAACGGCATTGAAATGCAAGTGCCTCTTCATCGTAAATGGTATTCTGCTGTAGTTTTGTCCTATTGCTATGTAGGATAATGAAAGTAAACTTATTGCTAATAATGTCTTTATCTTTTTCATGTAATAAACGTTGTGTGTTCGTTGATATAAAAAAAAGTGGCATTCCTCAGAAAAAGAATGCCACTTGATATTTGATTTAATTATTTTGTTCTTCCCGGATAAACTTTCAAAGCTTCTTCCAAACACTTGATAGCGGAGCGAAGGGCGTTGGTGTTCAAGCAGTAGGTTGCGCGTACTTGGTGACGGCCTTTTTCAGGATCGGCGTAGAAACCTGTAGCAGGAGCAAACATAACTGTTTCGCCGTTATAGTTGAATTCTTCAAGCAACCATTGGCAGAAACGGTCCGAATCGTCGATAGGAAGTTCTACTATAGCATAGAAAGCACCTTTTGGATTAGGACAGAAACAGCCGGGTATTTTGTTGATACCTTCTACCAATACATTGCGACGAGTAACGTATTCTTTAATAACAGCGTCGAAATATTCTTGAGGAGTATCGATAGCCGCTTCGGAGAATATTTGACCGAAAGTAGGAGGGCTCAAACGAGCTTGTGCCATACGCATAGCAGCACCAAATACTTCTTTGTTCTTGGTTATCAAACAGCCTATACGTGCACCGCAAGCCGAGTAGCGCTTCGAAACAGAGTCTAGCAATATAGTGTTTTGTTCGATACCTTCAAGTTGCATTACCGAGAAATGTTCGTGACCGTCGTAGCAGAATTCGCGATATACTTCGTCGGCAAATAAGAATAGGTCGTGTTTCTTAACTATTTCAGCTACTTTTTGCAACTCTTCTTTTGAATAAAGATAACCGGTAGGGTTGTTAGGGTTACAAATCATTATAGCTCTTGTTTTTGGAGTGATAGCCTTTTCAAACTCTTCGATTGGAGGCAAAGCAAAACCATCTTTTATGCTTGAAGGGATAGTTTTGATAACGGCGTTGCAAATATTGGCAAAAGTGTTGTAGTTTGTGTAGTATGGTTCCGGGATAAGGATTTCTTCGCCGGGGTTAAGACATACTGTGAAAGCAAACTGCAAAGCTTCCGAACCTCCGCAAGTGATTATTATTTCTTCGGGGCTTACATTGATATTGTTTTTGGCATAGTAGCCGGCCAATTTTTTGCGGTACGACATTATACCTGCCGAGTGGCTATATTCCAATACATTTACCGGAGTTTTGCTCAATGTTTCCAACGCTCCTTTTGGAGTTTCGATATCGGGTTGACCGATATTTAAGTGATATATTTTTATACCTTTTGCCTTAGCGGCATCTGCATAAGGAACCAACTTACGAATAGCCGATGCAGGCAATTCAGCTCCTTTTTTTGATATTTGTGGCATTATACTATAATTTTTGATGTGTTATTAAAAAAAATATCTCCGCAATATACGGATACGGAGATACTTATATTTGTTGTATTATTCTGTCGTGTTAATTGTTTGTAGGAGTAGCCTCCGGTTTAAGTACTGTGCCTTTAATTCTAAGTATTACACGAGGGTCGTTTACTGCGTTGGAAGGTACTGTAACAGTCTTGTTGAAACCTCCGATATTGTTGGTGTTGTACTTAACGTTGATGGTACCTGTTTGGCCCGGCATAATGGGTTCTTTGGTCCAATTAGGTGTTGTACAACCACACGATGCTTTTACCGAACCTAATATAAGAGGTTCATTGCCGGTGTTTTTAAATTCAAAAACGCAGTTTCCATCAGCTCCTTTTTGGATTTTGCCATAGTCGTGTGTCTTTTCGGTAAATTCAATTTTAGCTCCCGATGTAGGTTCTTCTTTTTTTTCTTGAGCGTTAACTGCTCCAATCATAAAGATAGCCATAAGGCTCATTAAAAATACTTTTTTCATATTTCAAATATTTTTATCGTTAATGTATATCTGTTATTTTTATATTTGACTAATATTAACTGCAAAAGTACTAACTTTATTATTATTACGAGCACTTTTTTTGCTTTTTATTTTATTGTATTTTTCTTTCGTGTTTATAATCAGGTTTTTATTTGTTTGATATTTTGCGTAAAATGATGTTCTACATCCTATGTTTTTTGCTTCAATTGAGTTATATTTACTCAGTTTTTGTTTTTTTTGGAGTTAGTAATTGTTAGTACCTGTCAGTTGTTTTATCTTTTGTTCACTGCAACAAAATCTTTTTTATGTAGGCAATTTCTAAAAATTGCTTTGCAGGTGATTTGCGGAATTTTCTTAGGAAGATTTCTACTTTCTTTTGATTGAGCATAGCGGGCTATGCGATTGAAAAAGAAATAGAAAGATTTCAAGAAAAAACACAAATCACGCAA
>JAFWZP010000100.1 GCA_017522255.1 Bacteroidales bacterium
ACCGCTTTTCGCGTTTTTTGCAAATTTCGCTAAAGTTTTCGCGATAAGAATAAAATGTATTTTATCGCTAAAATATTCCGAAAAGTACGAAATACGCTAAAATTTGCACGTTCCGTGCGTTGCCATACTTGGCAACATTTTTCGCGTTTTTTCGTTATTTCCGATTTTGTTTTTGCGATAAGAATAAAAAAGCCCATTGCTCATTGCTCATTGCTCACTGCTCAAAGCCTTTAGCCATTCGTCTCAAGTCTTTTGTCCGGTGAAGCCAAGACTCCCTGATTCCGTTTCTCCGCCCTATTTTGGCGAAAACTTCAAAACTTCCCATCGCTATTGGAAAGTTTTTCTTAAACTTCCTATTATCATTGGAAAGTTTTTTGTATCTTTGCCGTGCAAAACCATTATAGTATGATAACAAAAGATGCTATTTTACAGATAATTTACGAGCAAAAAGAATATAAACTACACAATGTAATTGCTCGAAAAATAGATTCTAAACTAATAGAATGTCCCGAAGTACTTGTTATTACAGGTGTGCGACGTTGTGGCAAGTCGGTTCTTTTACGTCAAATACAGACTTCTCGTAGCGAACGAGATTATTATATAAACTTCGATGATGAAAGGTTGTTGTCGTTTACAGTAGAAGATTTTCAAAAGCTCGACGAGTTGTTTCATGAAGAATTTGGAGAGCAACATACTTACTATTTCGATGAAATTCAAAATATAGATGGCTGGGAACGATTTGTAAGCCGACTGTATTCTTCGGGCAATAAAGTATTTGTTACCGGTAGCAATGCTCATCTTTTAAGTAAAGAAATGGGTACATTACTCACCGGTCGACATGTTACTCATGAGTTGTATCCGTTCTCATTTGCCGAATATCTAGAGTTTCTTGCTATCAATTTTAGTCGTAAAGATTTTTTTACCACGAAAGGTAAAGCTCTATTATCTTCGTCTTTTCAAGATTATCTTGTCAAAGGTGGCTTTCCTCAGTATTTGAATAATGGCAGCGAGAATTATTTAAAATCCATCTATTCCGATATAGTTTTTCGCGATGTCATTGTTCGAAATAAAATATCATCAGAACGTCAATTGCGCGAAATGCTTTTTTACTTGGCTAGTAATGCCACTAATATGTGCACCTATAATTCTGTGGCAAAAAATATAGGCATGTCAAGTTCCGACACTATATCTTCGTGGATCGATAATATTGAGCAGACATATTTGATTTCTCAACTATGCAAATACAGTCCCAAAGTAGGAATTCAATTGCGTAGTCCTAAGAAGATTTATTTTATAGACAACGCATTAGCATCTAAAATAGGATTTAATATGAGCAAAAATATTGGTCGTTGGCTGGAAAATGCAGTAGCTGTGGAATTGTTGAGAAGAGGTGGAAATGTATTTTATTACAACGATGGTGCTGAATGTGATTTCGTTGTTAGAGAAGGAAATACTGTCAAACAAGTTATACAAGTTACGGCATCGATGGAATCCGAACCTACTCGCTCTCGAGAACTGAAAGGCTTGCAAACTGCAATGGATGCTTTTGGGTTAAACTCCGGTATAATACTGACGTTGACAGAATCGGAAACGATTTCATTGCCCGATGGAAAGGAAATCATCGTAATACCATGTTGGCGATGGGTGCTTGAAGGATAAAAAAAACTCCCCACCCATCAAGTTTTTATTTCCTTGACAAGTGGGGAGGAACGGCGAAGCCCCAAAAAAATCATGGCTCACAGCTTTTACACCATAGAATAGTGTAAAAAGTGTTTATTGATTACAGACTATAGACAAAAAAACTTAAAGAACTTATAGCTCAAAATATCGCTTATTCGAAAGTTCTATTTGAAATAAATTCAACCTATTTATTTTGTTAAGATACTGATTTTAAAACTTAAGCAATTTCTCATTTCCATTTCTCATTTCCATTTCTCATTTCTTGTGAATTTCTATTTGCATTTTGGAAATGAGATTTACATTTTCTTTAATAACCGATACTCTACCCATCTATTGTGTCCAACTTCTTCCACAATACCTTCCTTAATCAATGATTTTATTTGTGCCAAAATCTTTTTATAAGGTATTTCTTTTCCTACTCGTTGATGAATATCTTTTAGAGGAGCACAATCATATATTTTTAAATCTTCTATTATCAATTCCTTGATACGATAATTTTCTATTCTTTTCAAAGATGTTGTACCTTTATAATCGCTTTGCTTAAGTACAGATGTATTTATTCTATATTCTTTTGCCCTATGCGTTCCAATGGTTTCAACAATTCCATATTCCAACAACGGATTTAGCCAAGGCGAAAGTTCTTCTCTGTTTTTAAGATTTAATATTTGTATTAAATTAGTTGCCGATATAGTTTCATATTGAACTATTAACCCTAAACAAATTATTTGTTTTTGTTTCAAATCGGCTACTTGCAAGGCCTCGCGTATTACTTTTGCAGCTTCCTTGCTTATTATGCGACGTTCAACAATAGCTGTAACCGAATCATCCCCTTCCAACACCTTTGGTATTTGCTTGCCATTGCTCAATTGTATCTCATACATTTTATCATATCCCGATCCTTCTCTTTCCATCAACATTAGAGCGTAACAAAGATTGGCAAAATGTTCGTTTCGTTTAACGGTTTTATGCAAAATATTTTTAGGTGTAACACCCAATGGCAACGTTCCGGGATTTTTTACTTCAATACGATTGGGATAAATACTTATAAATATATCACCACTGATTGTGTATGGTCGATGTACCAAGGCATTACATACCAATTCTCGTATCACCTCCTTGTCGTATGCTGCAATTTCCTTGCGAAATAGTCCTTCACTAATTTCGTTTGTTTCCTTCCAATCCGGTATTCTTGTCCAAATATCTTCAATAATTTCTTCGGGAGTCATCGAAAAATCGTCCCATAAATATTTTTGCACTTTTTCGCCCCTATCATCATATTTAATACACTGAACAACCGGACTATTCATTAGTCTACCTCTTTGTGTCTGGGTTCCTATGAATAGCACTCCCAAATTAGTCATTCTGTCACTCTCAGCTTCTGTCAAAAAATAGTAGTCTAAAAGTTCTTTCGTTTCCTTTTGTTTTATAAACGAACTTACTCTTTCAGACAAATTTAGTCTTTTAATTAATAAATCTAACTTTGTTGAATCTGCATTATGCCAACTCCATGCGGTAGGCTCTGTTTCCAACTATAATAACCTTTTTCGGCAGAAAGCCTCACTATTTCACTTCCGGTTATAGGTTCGCTATTGTCAGCTAAACGTAAAAAATATTTTCCCGATGTTGTAGATGCTATAGCATGTCCTCGATAAATATGAAGGCGAAGATATTGTGATCCATTTTCGTGATTAATAATCTCTGCAAAAGTGGCAACATTTATGGTTTTACCTTTGATTTTATTCATTAAGATAATAGGCAGATTTTCATCTATTCTCTGTCCTATCGGAGGTGTTTCACTATCATCTTCGATGCCAAAATCTATAATACCTCCCTGTGCATTAGTAAATGCTACACAATCTTTTGCAATTTCATTCCAATCCGGTTTTTCGCATACTATTGCACGTATCGATTTCTTATCATACAAACTATTCTCCTTCATATAAATCTTAGTTATTTTATCAATTCGAGTTTGCAAAATTACAACTTTTCCACAAAATAGACAAATTCTTTTTTTGCTCGGCGAAGCCCCATTGCCCACAGCCCATTGCTCAAAGCCAAAATAGTTTAAGGCTTAAGGTAGTCGGTTGAGCTAGTCGAAACCGCTTTTCGCGTTTTTTGCAAATTTCGCTAAAGTTTTCGCGATAAGAATAAAATGTATTTTATCGCTAAAATATTCCGAAAAGTACGAAATACGCTAAAATTTGCACGTTCCGTGCGTTACCATACTTGGCAACATTTTTCGCGTTTTTTCGCCATTTTCGATTCTGTTTTCGCGATAAGAATAAAAAAGCTCATTGCCCATTGCTCAAAGCTCACTGCTCAAAGCCTTTAGTCGTTAGTCCCAAGTCCTTTGTCCGGCGTAGCACTTGCGAAGCCTCTCCGTTGTCCGTAGTCGCGAAGCCATAGCGTAGCTGTAGAAACAAAAAACCTTCCCTCAAGTATTGCACTCAAGAGAAGGTTTTCGTTTAGGCGGTTAGCCCAAATATTTTCCGTCTTTAGATTCTAGTATTATCGATGGCTCTATCACGTTTATGCTGTGCCATGTATTTGGCGGTATCTGCATTCCGTGGTTGCCTTCGGTGGGCGACAGCAAGTATCTCCCTGTTTCTCTATAACTGACTTTCCGCATCACGTCGCCACCATCGAAGTTGCGAGAGTCTTCAGTTGTTTCGTATTCTACCACTTCTTCATATAGTATCTCTTCCAATTTTCCACACAGACAAACTACTGTCTCAGCCGTAGTCTCATGTTTGTGTATTGGTACTTGCGTTCCCGGCTGTAAGGCATTGAGCATACGCTGCGATGTGTCTTCGCTCGAATTGCGAAGGTCATAGTTCTGTCTTAGACGTGGCGACTCCTTAGCTTGTGCCAACAAGCTATCTAAAAACTCTTTGTTGAATATTTTTCCCATGATGATTTCTGTTATTATGTCTAAAGGCAAATGTCAAAAGACTAAAGCCCGATTCCTTTAGTCTTTATTCCCAAGTCCGTTGTCCGGCGTAGCGCTTGCGAAGCCCACTCGTTGTCTGTAGTCTGTTGTCCGTTGCCGGCGTAGCGTTAGCGAAGCCCTTTTTCCCAAATATCTTCTGTTGTTGCAGGGTCGTAAGCCCCGTCTTTGGCTTCGAAAATCACAGTGTTGTCTTCGGTGGGAATAAACGTATGCCATACCGCACGGCCTACCACAACGCCCGTACATCCTCCTGCCTCGAGGTGTACCCTGTGTGTCTCTACCAAATCGCCCGATGCCGAATCTACCGAATACTCTACCTCATCACCGGCACCGGCCATTATTATCACCACTTCGTTGGTGTCGTTGTGTCTGTGTATAGGTATTACGGTGTCTTTCATCATCACATTTAGCATTTTCATCGAGGTGTCGTGCCAGCTGCAACTGCCATCGGCTGCGATAGGCTCAAAGGCCTGTGTTCGCAAATCGTAATGCATGCGTCTGCGTGGCGATTCCATAGCTTTGTCGCCTACAGATGAAAACAATGTATTATCTAACTTTAACATTTTGTAGTGCTTTTATAACAGTTTCACAGCTTTTGGCGAACCAAATTTTTCGGTGTTCATTACTACTATTTTATCTTCTTGCTCTAATTCAAAGAGTATTGTGTAAACACGGAGTTTATTTGCTCCGCTATATTTTATTATGTCCCCTACTTGTGTGCATTTACCTCCTGCCAAGTATGCCAATATAGCATTACGATCTTGCTCTTTATAATTGATATCTTCAGCTTCCATATCTTATATGTTTAATTCTATTATTAAAATTTCTTTCCAAATACTATGCTTGTAAATGTCAGCCACAAGGTTTTAAGGTCAAACCATAGTGAACGATGCTCTAAGTAATAAAGATCATACTCCAAACGTTTTACCATCTTTTCCACTGTATCGGTATAGCCGTTATATAAGGTAGCATAGCTTGTTACACCCGGACGGATTTGATACAGATAATCATATCGTGGGTCGATTTTCTTTATTTGATCTATAAAGAATTTCCTTTCGGGTCTGTAGCCTACAAACGACATGTCGCCTACAAATACATTCCATAGCTGTGGTAGTTCGTCCAAGTGGTGTGCACGTATAAATTTCCCAACTTTGGTAAGGCGAGGATCGTTTTCGCCACCGGCGTGGCTTAATGCCGGACCAAATTTTTCGGCATCCATACGCATCGAACGGAATTTGTAGATATAGAAAGGTCTCCCAAAACGTCCTATACGTTCCTGCTTATAGATGGCCGGACCACGGTCTTCCAATCTAACAGCCAGGTATGTGATAAGAAATAGTGGAGAAAAAACAATCATGACAATTGTGGATATTATCAAATCGATTATTCGTTTAATCTCGTGTTCGAAAACCGACATGTGGTCTTTAATAAATCGATGATCAGGTACAAGGTCGTCTATAGTATGTTCGGGCGAAATACGATCAACGGAGGTAATATCCAATAACCAAATATTATATTCTTTCTCATTCCATTCTATAGGGTTGAGATAATGGAAACCCTGCTCTTTGTTATTTCGAGCTTCGAGGATTTTAGTGAAAGCGTTGTAAGTACTTTCGTCTACTGTAAGAGCCGGCATTTTCAACCTATCGGCAAACGATACCAGATGCATAATGCCATCGCGTACAGCCATGCAATATACTGCAAAAGCACTCTTGCCATAAGCTGTCCATGTGCCTATTTTGCTACTCTTGTAAAAATAAATAGCAGTACCATCATTGTGCTGCTCATTGATAGTAATGTCTTCTAAGTTCATAAGAATAAATTATATAGTATTGTTTTTAGATTTTTTATACACTTCATTCATTACCTGCACATATTTGCCAGTACCTATTTTTCGTGTCAGGTTGTTTAATATAAATTGTCTGCCATTTTTACCAAGTTCCTTGGCTTTGTCTCGGTTGCTGTATAGCTCAAGTATAGCATTTTTAAAAGCCTCTTTGTCTCCGGCTTTGGTAAATAAGCCACAGTTGTTGTTTTCAAGAATTGTTTTCAGCTCCCCTTCATCAAAATTGGCGATAACAGCTCTTCCGGCCGACATTATACTCCATGTCTTACTTGGCATAGCACTACCGCCAAGTCCCTTTTTGCAAGATACTATGCACGCATCACCTATGCTATAAACCTGCGAAACCTTTTCGTATGGCTGTAGTGGGAAAAATGATATATTATTTAATTGTAATAATTTCACTTTTTCTTTATATTCATGTTCCATACCACCTGTGCCAAATATCACAAATTGAATTTCATTATAGTTTTGCAATTGATTAGCTACATCTATAATAATTTCAACATTTTGAGCATTACCTAAATTACCGGCATAAACAATATAAAATTTATTGCGATCTAAATTTAATTCATCGAATATTGGATTCTTATCTCTAAGAATTGGAACTACTGCCTCCTCATCTACCCAATTATAAACAACTTCTATTTTGCTTTCAGGAACACCTTTATCCATAATATTGCGTTTAAAGTCTTCCGATATCACGATTATTTTGTCAGAATTACGATAGGTAAAATTTTCAATTACTCTTCCTATTTTCCATAATATTCCATCCTTTGGAGCTAATCCGGTGCCAACAAGTGAATCAGGAAAAACATCCTGAAGATTATAAACTAATGGTATGTTTCGAAATTTTTTAATTAAGACTCCCATTGCTCCTTGTATTGGTGGAGTGCTGGATATGAACATTATATCGCATAAACGAGCATCTTTGCCAAATACACCTCTATTAAAATACTTAATGCATCCCAAGGTATATCTCCAAGCTCTTAATATTGGATTTTTCCTTTCTGCATGTAGCGAAAAGCGATGAATGGTTCTATGTCCATCTAAATCTTTCTCAATACGAAACTTTTTATTTTTATACTTCTCATGTATTGATTTGTCAATCCCTCTACATGGTGTTGGTGTATATACTTCTATATCCCAGCCTTGTTCGGCAAATGCTTGATTGTAATTTTCGACCAAGTAGAGATTAGCCGTTTGTTCCGGGTAAAAATATGCCGGTAAAAGCAAGATTTTCATTTTACTTTATATTATTATTAATTAAGTTTTAAAGGAAAAAGCTAATATTTCCTTATTAGATTCTAAATTTACTTTAAATTTTAGCCATTGGCCAATCGCCAAGCTTACATTATCATCATTTTATCACGAAAATAGATTCGAAAAGTGCGAAATACGCGAAAATTGCACGTTCCGTGCTATTGCCACTTGTGGCAATCATTTTCGTGCTTTTCGTCATTTTAGCAAAGTTTTCGCGATTAAAAATTATATTTTCCTATGGCAACCTATCTCCCTTTTGGGGATGATTATAAGGGGCTACTCCTTTCTCCAAACCATTTTGTTTACCACACCGGTGTAAGATTGTATCAACTTAACCACTTTGGTGGATACATTTTCGTCTACATAGTTTGGCACGGGTATTCCGTTGTCGCCTTCTTTCACCATTTCCACTGCTGTGTCTACGGCTTGTAGTAGGTCGTGTTCGTTGATGCCGGCTAGTATAAAGCAACCTTTATCCAATGCTTCGGGACGTTCGGTAGATGTGCGTATACATACTGCAGGGAAGCTGTGGCCTACGCTGGTAAAGAACGAACTTTCTTCGGGCAACGTTCCTGAATCAGATACCACTGCAAAGGCATTCATTTGAAGACAATTGTAGTCGTGGAATCCTAAGGGTTCGTGTTGTATCACTCTGCGGTCTAACTTAAAGCCGCTTGACGCAAGTCTATTTCTGCTACGTGGGTGACAGCTGTAAAGGATAGGCATATCGTATTTCGCTGCCATGGCGTTGATGGCGTTGAATAGCGATGTGAAGTTCTTTTCTGTGTCGATATTTTCTTCTCTATGGGCAGATAATAAAATATATCTTCCTTTCTCCAATCCAAGACGTTGGTGTATGTCGCTGGATTCTATCTCTTCAAGGTTGTTGTGTAGCACTTCTGCCATCGGTGATCCACTTACGTATGTACGTTGTGGTGCAACGTTACTGGCATTCAAATAGCGACGTGCATGTTCGCTATAGCAGATATTCACATCCGATATTATGTCCACAATACGGCGGTTGGTCTCTTCCGGAAGACATTCGTCGAAGCAACGGTTGCCTGCTTCCATGTGGAAGATAGGGATATGAAGGCGTTTTGCTCCTATAACGCTCAAACACGAATTGGTGTCGCCAAGCACAAGCACAGCATCGGGCTTTATCTGCACCATCAGCTTATAACTCTTGTCGATGATATTGCCCATAGTGGCACCAAGGTCGTCGCCCACTGCATCGAGGTACACCTCAGGGTCGGCAAGTTTCAAATCCTTAAAAAATACACCGTTAAGGTTATAATCGTAGTTTTGACCTGTGTGAGCCAACACACAATCGAAATATTTTCTACATTTATTTATCACCGCCGCCAATCGGATTATCTCCGGACGCGTTCCCACGATGATAAGAAGCTTAAGTTTTCCGTTATCTTTAAACATTGTTTTTTATTTTTATTTTATCGCGAAATATTTGTTATTTTATCGCGAAAATTTGTTACATCGAAAGTGCAAAAATTGCGAAAATTGTACTCGTTTTACTCGTACTTTTTGTTAGTTTATCGCGAAAATTTGTTACGTCGAAATATGCGAAAATTGCGAAAA
>JAFWZP010000101.1 GCA_017522255.1 Bacteroidales bacterium
GACTTATTATGCAAAATATATGGGTTAATTTGTCGGACAGCCGATAAGATACTCAAAATAGGGGGCTTGTCCAAGGAAGAACAATTGTTGATTATTGAAATTCAGTATATTGAAAAAGCTGTATTTTGTTTAGCGGACACTAATAAACAAAAATGAATAAAGAAACCAAAAGAAAACGGAGAGAAAATTTCAAGTACGATGAGAAAATAGACATCGTGAAAAAGCACTATTTTGAGGGTGCAAGTTTAAAAGAATTGGCACGAATTTATAATACAGAATCCTCTGTTATAACGAGAATTCTTAGTAACTTTGCAAAAGATAACAGTATAAATTCACTAGTGATGGGTAGGAATACAACAATCAGTAAATCAGATGAATTAAAAGTTTTACGCAAAGAAGTTTTAGAACTAAAGAAACGTCTCTACAACGAAACGATGCGTGCTGATTTCAACGAAACAATGATCGAAGTTGCAGAAGAAATGTTTGGGATTGAAATAAGAAAAAAAGCCGCCACCGGACAGTCAAAAGGCTGCATGAAGGAGAATCGAAATACTCGATAAAACCCCTTTGTGCACTGGCCGGTGTAACACGACAGGCCTTTTATAAATATGATGAGAATGCTTTATTTCAACGTCTTGCATTGGAACAATTTGTTGTGCAATTTGTACTTGGAGTAAGATCGAAAGATCCGAAAATAGGTATGGATAAACTTTGGCGAATGTATCAGCAACGTTTTGTAGAAGAGTATCGAGTTGGACGAGATGTCTTTCGTTCTATCATGCATGAACAAGGACTTCACTTAATAAGACGCTCACGAGCAATACGTACGACGAACTCACGCCACAACTTGCCAACTTATCCGAATCTTATCAAGAATGTAATACCTATGCGACCTAACCATATATGGGTCAGTGATATTACCTATATAGAAGTAGAAGATTCTTCCGCACCCAATGGGTATAGATTTGTATTTCTGACTATAGTCATGGATGCTTATAGCAAGTGCATTCTAGGATGGTATGTTGCTCCAACACTTGAAGCTGCCTACAGTATCAAAGCCTTAGAAATGGCCATAAAAACCCTTCCTAAAGATTTTGATGATACACTTATTCATCACTCTGACCGAGGAACACAATATGCAAGTGCAGCTTACATAAAGGTTCAAACGGATAATCATATTATTCCAAGTATGACAGAGAACGGTAATCCAAAAGATAACGCTATAGCTGAACGAATTAACAATACAGTAAAAAATGAACTATTGCATGGAATGACATTCACCAGCCTCTCACAAGTAAATACGGCAATACGTAAAGCAGTGGAATTTTACAATGTAGAGCGACCTCACAGCAGTTTGAATTGGCTCACACCAAATCAAGCTCACAAAAACACTGGAGAACTCAAAAAACATTGGAAATCCTATAGAGAGGATGCTATCAAAAAATTGAAAAATATTCCTATATGAAGAAAAAAATGTATCTTTGTACGGACAATTTCAAGCAAAGAAGATAGTAATAAAACTGTCAATAAATTTGATTTCAAATCATTGGAGGTGCACCTCCAATGATTTGAAATCAAATTTAAAGCTCTGATTCTTTATCAGAGTAAACCAAAAATAGTCGTAATAGTGAATGATGTAAACTATAAATAGTCGATAATTATTAACTAGTCAACTTAAATCAGTCTCAAGATACAAATGTGACAACCTAAATCAGCAAAACACAAACTACCATGGTTACAGGTCGTAAGTGCCATAGTTACGACCCAAAACTCCCATACTTTTGACCCCTAACCATGGTACTTACGATGGCAAAACCGCATGGTTACAAATCTCTCAACTTTTTTTTTCAGCGTAAGGCTACAAAGCCTGTGCTGTATAGCCTTACGCAATTATATCTATATATCCTATTAATTTACCACTAATTTCTTTGTTGCTACTCCACTGTGGGTATATACTTTTACTATATATACTCCTTTTGGATACTCGGTTACTGTAAGTTGAGTAGAAACACCTTCGCAATCCATTCGCTCAACCAAAACACCATTCAATGCAAACACCTCTATTCTGTTTATAGAGAACGAAGAAAATATTGTTACCACTTCGTTGGCCGGATTTGGCATAATATGTGTATACTTTTCAAGCAATGAAGTTTGTATGCTTATTGGGGTGCTAACGGTATCTCCGGTTATATAAAACTCTATTCCATTGCTCCAATTGCTATATTCGCCATTGTTGCATTTTGCTCGCACGTATGCCACATACCATGTGCCCGAATCCAAGCCACTAAGACGATGAAC
>JAFWZP010000102.1 GCA_017522255.1 Bacteroidales bacterium
ATAGGGTTATTCGCAATATTAAATTCAATCAAGCGGTGCTCATCAGCTCCCGTTGGTCGGGTCCACCCACAATAAGCATAAGGCGACATACTCGGATACTTATCCGCAAGCAGATCCACACTTAACCACCCTGTCAAAATATCCGAGTCGTAATACCTCGCTCCGAAGTAGGAAAACCCTGTCTCTGAGTCTCTTTCTTTCCCGGTATGAAGCAAAGCCGGTGGCTTTGTGATAGCGTTTCCGCAGGAATTTGTGCGGTAAGCTTTGCGATAGCACAAAAGCGGAGAACAAGAAAAAGCCGGTGGCTTTGCGATAGCGTTTCCGCAGGAATTTGCATGGTAAGCAAAGCGATAGTGCAAAAGCGGAGAACAATCTTGATTATATTTCAAGTGGTTTTGTGGCATAATTATTACTTGTTTTCGGTTTGCAAAGTTACGGATTTATTTTGATATAGATATGATTTGTTCCGAGTTTTGTATGAAATATTTTACATCACGAGGAAAATTTCTTTTCCACCCTATGTAGCTTCAACTTCATCACAAGGATATCCAATTTGTATCATAGGGTGTGTAAAACAAACTGTATCTTAATGTTGAAAATGTCTATGCTTATAGACTAATTAGTGATATTTTTATTTTGGCTCCTTTTTTTTATATGTATTTATATATTCAACAAATTTAAACTCAGCATTGTTGTAATAATAGCTCCAAGAAATTTCTTCTTCTTCAACAAGTATAGTTATTATAGTCCCATCTGATAAATAGAAATTCCAATTATAAACTGGAACTTCTATTTTTATCGAAGAGTGTGCTGTGAAAAAAGATCTTTTCTCACAACTGCAAAAAACAAATGGTACATTTTTATATACAATAAATCCATTCAAATCAAAATCAAAAATACTATCCATGGTACTAAATTTAATTATAGAATTATTCTCACACCAAACTTGTATATACTGACAATCAACACTATCTTTTTCTATATTTGAAAGTATGGTATCGAATATTTCGAATAATAAAGTATCTTTTATTAGCAATGAATCTAATTGTGCTGTACTTCTTATTTCATTTTGAGGAAATAAAAAATTCGATAAAAATAAACTCAATGTAAAAATAACTAGTTTTTTTCTCATAAATCATTATCATTTGGGATTTTTTTCAGGTTCTATTTTTCCAGTAGAATCATATTGAGTATATCCATCATCAGGAAAATAGTTATATGCTGGAGTGTTTGGAAATTTACTATGTAATTTTTTAGCATACTCTTTATCACCATTTGAAACTTTACTTGAAGTTACGTGGCTATGATTATCTTCTCTAATTGTATATCCCATATTAAAAATATATCCATTTACAGCAGAAAAGTTATAGTTACCACTTGTACCTACGATATTTTTTTCGGAATCCTGTGTTCCTATTTTTAGATGACTCCACTCTACATCGGTAGTTATACCATGTTGCCCCATAAATTCAAAAAGCTTAGTTGCATTCTCGTCGCCTTTAACCTCAAATAAAGTTAGTTGTACTTTTGATTTTATTCCTTTTCTTATTATTTGAACTTCAGGATTTCTTTGATCTACTATTGTCCCGTAATCAAATCTAATTGATAAATTATCCACTCTTTGATATTTTCCATTTTCGTTTTTTTCAACGATGTGAAATGCATCTTGTGTTTTGTCTTCTATTCTATCAATTACTCTTCCATTTCGATCAATTTCCCAAACATCTCTTCCATCCGGGTCCACCAACCTAACCGGGTTCCATGCACAATAAGCATACGGAGACAACCCCGGATACTTATCCGACATAGGATCCACGCTAAGCCAACTCGTCAAAATATCCGAGTCATAATACCTCGCTCCGGAGTAGGAAAAGCCTGTTTCTGAGTCTCTTTCTTTCCCGGTAGAGGATTGAGGGTATTTTGCCGATGTTTCGGTGTTATATTTTATATAGTTTTGATACATAATTGTTCGTTGGTTTCGGATTGCAAAGGTACATATTTATTTTGAATTATCAATCTTTTGAAGTTTTTCTTTTGAACTTGTATTACATACATAGAAACACATAATTATTTGTCGAAATCCCAATACTAACATCAAAAAGAATATAAACATAGACCAATTCCTTATTTTCAATAATTTATAAGGAGCACAATGGGGGGTAATAATCCACTTTGTTAGAGCAAATTTTTTCACCGGATTCGTCTCTGTTATTGTATCCGAAAGAATAATTACTGGATTATATGTAAAAGGTTTAATTACATCATAATACTCCTCGCCTTCAGTAGATAAAAATCGAGTTACAATAATACTATCGTTAAATCCATACGAAATAATACTATCAACCTTAATAGCACTATACCCTCGAAGTATACAATCTTTAGCAATAATGGGCAGACCATCGTCTCGTAAATCGACACAATCAGGGAAGATATTTGATATAGAATGCATGTTTGTTACTTCGGCATATCCTAAAATTTTGGTGTGAGGAAATTTATTTTCCGCATAGTAGTACAATTCTTTATCTGTTACAAAACAAAGAACAGCTGATAAAATAATAATTACTGACAAAAATATGTTTTTATATACTTTTTTATTGTTTATTTTCATAGCCTGGATTATCAAATGTATATATTTTTTTTTGAGGAATAAAATCATAAGGGATCCCTCCAAATTCTAAATTACTTCCTTCTCTATCTGCATTAAAAGAATCCAATTTTCCATTTAAAATTTTCCCAAATGTTTCTTTAATAAAATTAGGATCATTGAATCCATCTTGAGCAAATAAAGTATATGTTACAGTACATTTACTTTTATCTTCACTAATAGCAATAGAGTAATCAACACGTGTATCTCCAATAAAGAAAGTATTAACATCAACGAATGTCATATCAACGCCAAAATTACCTGTTAATGATTGTGTTTTACCATTGACTATCTTTTTATGCTTTTCTTTGAATTCTTCTGTTTGAGTTAATAGAACACCTAAATTATTATCCAATTTTATCGCTTTTCCTTGTCCAAAATAATAATGAGCTATGGCATCTATGTTATTTTTAAGTATTGTTGGACGTTTTATAGATTCCATTTTCTCATTTGTCTTTGAAGATATTGCATTTAAGATTCTTTGCAAAGGAGGTTCGTCAATCTCCTCCCCATCCGGGTCCACCAACCTAATAGGATTCCACCCACAATAAGCATAAGGCGACAAACTCGGATACTTATCCGCAAGCGGATCCACGCTCAACCAACTAGTCAAAATATCCGAGTCATAATACCTCGCTCCGAAGTAGGAAAAGCCTGTCTTTGAGTCTCTTTCTTTCCCGGTGAAAGTTTGGGGGTATTTTGGTGTTATATTTTTCAATTGGATTCGATACATATTTTTAGCTTAAAGTTTCCCTTATTCAATACTTAAAATACCCCCGTTATCACAATAAAACTCTATTTCCACTATTTTTTTTAAATCAAATCTAAACCATATATGTTCAGATGAATCATGTTTACAGTAACGACCAAAACTATATCCTTCGTAAAAATCTCCGTTCATGGTGAAATTTCCCATTGAAGGATAATCTAAAGGATAATCTTTTATATTTAAGTATTTTATAAGTTCATTTAATTTTGTTTCTCTATTTATACATTTTTCTTTGTGATATATAGTATAATTAGTGCTATAAGGATTCCTAAAACTTATTCTAAACAATTGTACTGAATCTTCTTTTTTGATATACTCTATCCCTTTTCTGATGTAACTTATTATTTCACATGAATCTTTATAATCAAATTCTCCATTTTGTTTATATCTATTAAACCGATATATATAGACACGGTCTACTTTTCCAAAAATTCTTTCAAGGGAATCAACCGTAGTAATTATAGGAATATCCTTAGAGTGAAAATCCCGAATATTTAATTCTCCATTATGTACATTATCTGAACAAGAAGAATTTAATGCAAGAATAATACTAAAGATAATTATCACATTAATTTTCATATCATTACTTATTATAGGTTTTATCGTATATATTACTAAAATTTTCTGGAAACACTATGAATATTTTTGGAATAGATGCTCCTTTTTTAGGATATTTCACAAACTCATGTCTACAAGCAAATGAACCATCCGATCGTTCAAATTCAACAAATTTATTAGCTTGTATTTTTGAAGATTGAGAAGATATAACGCCGTTGAAATATTCTATATCCATTGTTTCTCCATTCAATAATGGTATATTAAAGGATCCACTTGCTTTAAAACACGAATGATCTCCTACAGAGGAAGGAATATTTGCTAAAAATTGATTCAAATCAACAAATGGATCTCTACTGCGAATATGTGTACTTAGTATTGCAAACATTGTATGATATACTTTTTGTTTATCAGTTGATCCTTGCCAATTTAGTTTTAACACATCATTATATCTTCTGCCTGTATTATTTGTTACCGTTGTTGCAATAATATCACCTGATATTCGAGTTCCCTCTGAAACTTTATCAATACCTGCATTTTCAAATATCGCATCTGTTGCTTCTTTAGATACATTATATTGTTGTGTGAATGTTTCTTTGGTATCTCCTTTTTCAGCCACATAACTTACGTTCCCATCTTCTGTTATTTCAGGCAACCATATCATTTCCCCATTAGGATCTACCAGCTTAACAGGGTTCCAAGCACAATAAGCATAAGGCGACAAACTAGGATACTTATCCGCCATAGGATCCACACTAAGCCACCCCATCATTAAATCCGAGTCGTAATATCGTGCTCCGAAGTAGGAAAAGCCTGTCTCTGAGTCTCTTTCTTTCCCGGTGAAAGTTCGGAGTGGTTTTGGATTATATTTCAAGTGGTTTTGTGGCATATTTTACACCGTTTTTCGGTTTGCAAAGTTACACAATTATTTTGAAATAGACTTGTTTTGTCCTAAGTTTTGTATGAAATAGTTTTTATCTCAATATGAATTTAAATATTCGCTCTTATCGTGTCTATTAGGATTTTTTTCAAAGTTTCCGTATCTTTTTTTTCTAATACATAGTAATGATTATTAATTCTAAGAGCGTTTACATTGGGACTTACACATAATTTGTATTCCTCATTTGTATCATCAAATAATGTAATAATAAACCGACAAGGTATTTTCATCTTATTTTTAGACTTTTCCAAACGACAGTTACATAAAAAATCTGCAACGATCTGAGGATTTATTTTTATGGGATCATTAAATCCGACAATAATGTTATCCACATCTATTTGAATTTTCAACTCTCCTTTTAAGAATGTTTTACTGCATACATCTAAAATAACGGTGTCTGTAAAGGTGGATTTTGTAGGTGTACATGATACTACTAATATGTGATAACTTATTAAAAGTAGAATTATATAAAATCGATGAATTGAAAACATAATATTTTTATTTTATAGATTCTCGAAAACTAAAATTTATAAGTATGCCAGGATTTACTAAAACATTATTAATTATCCCTTGTTTACCTGCTACTTCTCGTACATCTTTCCATAATTGATTAGGTGTTACAGATTGAAATGGCCATACCACAGTTTCTTTCCCCACCTTTTTTCCAAACAATGCACTTAGTCCATCACTAACATAAGTAGAACAATTATAAAATGCTCCATTATAATAATCTTTGTTTTTATTCGCATTTTCTAATTGTTTTTTTATGCTCATATCTTGTTCATAAGAAGTGGAAAGCACTAATACTCCATCAGGAGAAGTTTCTTCGTAATCATGAAATTTGGTCTTAAAGACATCAATAGAATTAATCAACTCATTTCCTCGTTCAGAATCTACACTTGTAATGGCTCCTTTTAAATCAAAATTAATATTTTCATTTGGCCAATTATCATAATAGGTAAATGTGCCATCAGGAATCATTTTACCATTTTCTTCTTTGTAGTTTGAAACAGCAATACCTGCATGACCAACATTTTCGTTATTCGGTGTAGTTGCCCATATTACTATCACAATATCCTCCCCATCCGGATCCACCAACCTAACCGGGTTCCATCCACAATAAGCATAAGGAGACAAGCTCGGGTACTTATCCGCCATAGGGTCCACACTAAGCCAACCCGTCAAAATATCGGAATCATAATACCGTGCTCCGAAGTAGGAAAGTCCTGTCTCTGAGTCTCTTTCTTTCCCGGTATGAAGCAAAGCCTGTGGCTTTGCGATAGCGTTTCCGTTAGGAATTTGTGCGGTTAGTGTAGTGCTAACGAAACGATAGCACAAAAGCGGAGAACAATAAAAAGCCAGTGGCTTTGCGATAACGTTTCCGCAGGAATTTGCACGGTAAGCAAAGCGATAGTGCAAAAGCGGAGAACAATCTTGATTATATTTCAAGTGGTTTTGTAGCATATTTTACACTGTTTTTCGGTTTGCAAAATTACACAATTATTTTGATATAGACACGTTTTGTTCCGACTTTTGCATGAAATATTTTTCCTCACGACGTTGTGAAATTTTCCTCACGAGGAAAATCTTGCTGCATCGCGAGGGCGTTAGATTTTACTCGGGAGGATTTTTGTGCTACATCGCAACGTTATTTTGCCATAGTATCAACAAGCCTATAAAAAACTAAAACAAAAAATGCAATCCATTCCAAAAAAGACAAAAAGGAGATTTATCACCACAAAAAAACATATTATCCATAACATATTATCCACCTAAAACCGACAAACAAAAAGAATTTATCAAACCATAAAGCACATCATCTCAAAGCATTACACAATATTGTGCAATTAAAATTGATGAAGAGAGTTTGCTATAAAGACAAAAGTTAGTACCTTTGCAACATATAACTATAAAAATCAATCACTTTGGCAGCAAAAACCACCGATAAGGAAACTCCATTGATGAAGCAGTATTATGCTTTAAAGAAGCAACATCCCGATGCCATGCTTCTGTTTCGCGTAGGCGATTTTTATGAAACCTTTGGCGAAGATGCGGTACGCTCGTCGTCAATACTTGGCATAACGCTCACCAGCCGTGCCGGTAGCGAGTTGGCAGGATTCCCTTACCATTCGCTCGACTTATATTTACCCAAATTGGTAAAAGCCGGATTGAGAGTGGCCATTTGCGAACAGCTGGAAGACCCTAAATTGGTAAAAGGGCTGGTAAAGAGAGGTATAACCGAATTGGTAACACCGGGTGTGTCGTACAACGACAAGGTATTGGAGGTTAAAGAAAACAACTTTCTTTGTGGCTTACACCTTGCCGACAAAGTAAACGGAATATCGTTTCTCGACGTATCGACAGGCGAATTTTATATAGCACAGGGCGACATCAACTACATAGAAAAACTGCTGCAAAACTTTAAGCCGTCGGAAGTGATATTGCAAAAAAAGAAACTAAAAACCTTTAACGACAACATAGCCGAGAAATACTATGTTCAAACTTTCGACGATTGGGTGTTCACCACCGACTTTGCCAACGAACTGTTGCTAAAACAATTTGGCACCAACTCGCTAAAAGGCTTTGGAGTGGAACAGCTCGATGCCGGCATAGTGGCGGCAGGTGCTGCCCTATACTACCTTTCGGAAACGCAACACGACCGCACCAAACATATATGTAAGATAACTCGCATAGAAGAAGACAAATACGTGTGGATAGACAAGTTTACGGCACGCAACCTCGAACTTATATATTCGGCCAACGACAATGCAAAAACCCTGGTAGACATAATAGACAAAACCACCACTCCCATGGGGGCTCGACAGCTGAAACGCTGGATAATGCTACCCCTAAAAGAAATATCGCTTATAGAAAACCGCTTGAACATAGTGGACTTTATAATTGTCAACCCCGATTTTTCGGATAAGTTGAAAGAACACATACGCTCGATAGGCGACCTCGAACGCCTTATATCGAAAGTGGCAGTGGGAAAGATAAATCCACGTGAGGTGCTGCATCTTAAACGTTCGCTAAAAGCGGTGGCCGAAATAAAACTATTATGTAGCACTGCCAAAAACGAAGCACTAAAAAGCATAGGCGAACAGCTAAATGCCTGCCACATAATATGCGAAAGAATAGAATGCGAAATAAGCGAAGATGCCCCTGTGTTGGTATCGAAAGGCAACGTGATAGCACCGGGTGTTAACGACGAACTTGACGAATTGCGATCGCTATCGACATCGGGCAAAGACTATTTGGCAGCCATACAGCAACGCGAAAGCGACAACACCGGCATACCTTCGCTAAAGATAGGATTCAACAACGTGTTTGGCTACTACTTGGAAGTAACCAACACTCACAAAAACAAAGTGCCCGAAACATGGGTGAGAAAACAAACCCTTACCAATGCCGAACGCTACATAACCGACGAGCTTAAAGAATACGAAAGCAAGATATTGGGAGCCGAAGAACGCATTGGAGTGCTGGAAGCACAACTATTTGAACAATTGCTGGTGGCTCTTACCGAATACATTCAACCCATACAATACAATGCACAGCTTATAGCCCGCCTTGATTGTTTGCAAAGTTTTGCCACATTGGCAATAGCTTCGAACTACTGCCGTCCCGAGCTTGGCGACAACGGAGTGATAGATATAAAAGATGGGCGACACCCTGTGATAGAAACACAATTGCCCATAGGTCAGGAATACATAGCCAACGATGTGCTACTTGACAGCGACGAGCAACAGATAATAATAATAACAGGTCCTAATATGTCGGGAAAATCGGCATTGCTACGCCAAACGGCACTTATAGTGCTTATGGCACAAATAGGCTGCTATGTGCCGGCACGCAAAGCAAAAATAGGTGTGGTGGACAAAATATTTACACGAGTGGGTGCCTCGGACAATATATCGTCGGGCGAATCGACCTTTATGGTGGAGATGAACGAAACAGCAAATATATTGAACAACATATCGGACAGAAGCCTTGTGCTACTTGACGAGATAGGACGCGGCACCAGCACCTACGACGGAATATCCATAGCCTGGGCCATAACCGAGTACTTGCACAACCAACCCGGATGCCGACCAAAAGTGATGTTTGCCACCCACTACCACGAACTGATAGACATGGAAGACCAATTTGAAAGAATAAAGAACTACCATATATCGGTAAAAGAAATAGACAACAAAGTAATATTTTTGCGAAAACTTACCGAAGGCGGAAGCGAACATAGCTTTGGCATACATGTGGCACGCATGGCCGGCATGCCCACCACAGTACTGAAAAAGGCACAAAATATGCTGGAAATACTAGAAAAAAAGAGCGAAAAAAACGATGAAAAAACTGACAAAAACACAGTGAAAAACGTAAAAAAACAGAAAAAAAGCTCCGAAAAAACAGAAAAAAACGGCTATCAACTCAGTTTTATTCAGCTCGACGACCCAACTTTATTAGAAATTCGCGACCGCATATTAGATATTGATATAGACACTCTTACACCTATAGAAGCACTACTAAAACTGAACGAGATAAAAAAAATTGTAAAGAAAAAGTAAAAAAAATTTGGTCAGTATAAAAAAAAGTAGTAATTTTGCACCCGTAAATGAAACACGAATGATGTGTGGAATTGAGAAAGCGGAAATAGCTCAGTTGGTAGAGCACGACCTTGCCAAGGTCGGGGTCGCGAGTTCGAGTCTCGTTTTCCGCTCAAAAAAAGACCCGAAGTGATTCGGGTTTTTTTTGACACAAAGCACAAGAGATAGTGCATCAAGAGTCTGCTCTGGTGGTGGAATTGGTAGACACGCAGGACTTAAAATCCTGTGACCATTGCGGTCGTGCGGGTTCAAGTCCCGCCCGGAGTACAACAAAAAAAGGTGAGAATTTCGGTTCTCACCTTTTTGTTTACTATAAAGCAATTAATTGTTTTTTGGTAAGTTTCTTCAGCACCTCGCTATAAGAATGGTCTATAAGTTCTTTCACAATGGCTTCGCTTGCCATAAAAAACCATATCTGATTCCAATACTTTTTATTGAAATGCCATGCCGGTTCGATATACGAATATTGTTCGCGTAATTCTATGGCACGTTCGGCATCACATTTTAGCACCAAACAATCGGGGCGACTAATCGATATACATGCAAATATCTTCCCTCCTACTTTAAACACCAAAGTATCGTCGTCGAAAGGAAAACTTTCGTCGGTGCCTTTTTTGCTCAAACAATAATCGCGTATAGTTTCGATATTCATCATTTTTTGTTCATCTCCTTTATAATCCCAGTTTATGATAAAACTTCCACCAGCGGTCGGGTATTTCGTTTTTTAAAGCCTGCTTATAGTCCGAATACGAGCAAGGCACCAACAGATGACGAGCATAACGTTTTTTCATATCCTCTTCGCAAGGTATCTCCATCCACCAGCGGTCGCTTTTCTTGCTTTTATAAAACACCAAGTCGAACGTTTGGTCGTTCATGGCTATGGTATATTTCTTATAGTTTTGCTTGTCGATATAGGGAAAATCGGAACAACGATTGTAAAAGCCTTCGATAAAATACCATATAGCATGAGCTACGAGGTGTGCCGTTTGCCCATTGTTTTCGAACATAGGATTAAGTTCGAAAAAACCTATCGACGACAATTTATCGCTAACACCGGCATAACGTGTTATTTGACATATCTCTTCGCCATAAAAACCATGGGGAGTGGGGTTGCCACAAGCCGGAGCATCGCTTTGCCTTATGGCTGACACATCAATGGTTACCATATCGGCATTACGCACAAGAGGTTCCACTTCCTGCATATTGCTGCGTACCACACCCAAACGATAGGTATCGAAATGCAGGCTATCCATCAACTCGACCATATTTTTATCCACAAAATACGACTGATAGCCTACATTGGTAAAGTTGAAAAGAAAATTGGGTTGCGAAAGAATGATTTTGCTTAAATATGAACGCGAATTAAGATTTTCGTTTTCGGCACCAAGGTCAAAACGAGGGTCGACATTGAATATATTTATTATCTGCCCCTGCTTTTCGTAGGCTTTGTATATAGCGTATGTAAGTTCGTGACCTCCACCCAATATTATAGGGGTAATATTGCGATGTAGCAGTTCGGCTACCACCTCGGTAGTGGCATAATAGGTATCTTTGGGCTGTTTGCCCATCTCGATATTTCCAATATCCACAAGATTCATATCGTAGTTTGGAATCGACAAATCGTATAGTTTCTTCCTTATCTCGTTGGGTGCATTTTCGCATCCTTGGTTATTGAAAGAGTTGCGTCCTTCTTTTATTCCCAAAAGAGCAATACGTGCATTCTTTATCGCCGGAAAATCACCTTTTTGGGTATATGCAACCACTTTATCGCCCAATCTTGGCAAAAATTCGTTGTGAACGAAATTTATTTCATCAAAGCTAATTGGCTCTAAATAAGTGTCTAAATTCATATTCAAGTCTTATTATTGGAAGTGTAAAGATACGAAAAATTTGCATATATGACAGAAAAATCCGAATTTTGCACTCTGTTAGAGCCTTTTTGGGGCGACATGTATAATACTATATGATAATAGAAAAACTATAACAAAGATGAATTCGGCTATCGTAAAATGGATATTTCCATTTATATGTGGAATATTATTGGAAGGCGTGGTTGAAACACAACACGAATCGGTTCCTATAATATTTTGTGCATTGTGCATAGCAGCATTCATCGTATGCCTTCGTTTTACATATCGCCATAAATGGGTTCGAAGGCTTTGCATGGTACTAACAATAGTTGTGTCGGCAACATTTGGCTATTGTTTGGCGTTATTGGAGTCGCCCCTGCGTAGCCACTACCATTATAGCCACTATATACCTTCTGCCGATATGTATGAAGTAATGGTGGACAATATGCCGACACATACCAACAAATATATAAAAGCAACTGTAAAAGTAAATATGGCACACTTGCCCGAAGAGTGGAAAACCGTAAATGGCAAAGCAATATTGTATTTTACAATCGATTCGACATCCAAAACGTTGCAATATGGCGACGTACTACTAATAAAAACAAAACTGCGAGATATAAACGCGCCAAAAAATCCATACGAGTTTGACTATAAAAAATATCTATCGCGAAAGAAGATATATGGCAATGCCTACATTTCCAACCAATACAGCATTGTAGAAAAAAGCAATCGTAGAGATATAAAAACCATAGTATACAAACTGCGACAAAGCATGATAGATATTGTAAACTCCACCTCGCTAACGGTACAAGAAAAAGGCATAGCCGAGGCCATGCTACTAGGCTGGGACGAAAACCTTGACGAAGACACACAGCTTAAGTTTTCGAATGCCGGCATATCGCATTTGCTTTGCGTGTCGGGGTTACATTTAGGCATAATAGCAACCATGACCGGTTGGTGCTTGTTTTTTATAGGCAACTTGCCAAAACGTCGCATCATAAAAGGATGCATACAAATAATGGTTTTGTGGCTTTTTGCCGGCATAACCGGCTTGGCACCTTCGGCATCGAGAGCTGCCACCATGTTTTCGCTCGTAGTGGTAGGCGAAATGTTTTTATCGCGTACCAATATTTATAACAACCTTGCCACTTCGGCATTGATACTGCTCGTGGCAGACCCTTATTTGGTATACGACATAGGTTTTCAGCTTTCATATTTTGCAGTGATAGGTATTGCCTCGTTGCAACCTGCACTATACAATTTATTTTCGTTTTCCAACAAAAATTGGATTGAAACATATTACAACAAAAATGGCACACCCTCAGTCATAGTTTATACATTTTTGACCATTTGGCAATGGATAAGCAACGCCGCAAGATGGCTTGCATCCAAAATATGGAACTTTGCCACCGTGTCGATAGCAGCACAACTTGCAGTTACACCTTTTATATTGTATTATTTTAATCAGTTCCCCATATATTTTATTGTTGCCAATGTGCTTATAGTGCCATTTGCCGGTATAATATTGGCGACAGCCATACTTATGCTTATATTTCATAACATCGGCATAATAGGACAAATATTTGAATACTTATTTTCGAAAGAAATAACTTTTATCGATTGGATTACAACATTTACATCAAAGCTACCTTATGCCTCTATAGAAGGTATATATATCGATGAATTGATGTTTGGTCTGAGTATCATTACTATATTGACACTTGTGCTATGGGTAGGTCGTAAATGGAAATACTATTTATATACCGCACTGCTATCGCTATCGGTAATAGTACTATATGGTTCATACATCAAAATATCGACTTCTTCGCAATCAAAATGGACGGTATATGCCACCTCGAAAGGCTTAGCCATGGAAGTGATGAGTGGAAACGAAAGTTGGTTTATAACCGATAGTGCACTGCTTGCCGACAGCAAACAAGCAAAGTATTTTACCGACAACTACCGTACACGACATTGCATATACAAAACCGACAACATATCACTCGACGACACACTACACAACGATATTATATATAAAAACAAATTGTTTGTAGCCTTCGGCAATCATCGCATCGGAATAATAACCCAAAGTATTAACAACCACAATTCTCAGAAACTACATCTAAGCCATATAATAGTAACACACAACGCCGAAGTATCAATTTCGGAGCTATGCAATAATTTTGATTTTGACACCCTTATAATAACCTCCGACAACTACCACCGCAAAGCCAAAAGGTGGATTGACGAATGCAAAGCATTAGGCATACCTTACCATTATACAGCCCAAGATGGTGCATATATAGGGAAACAATAAAACAAGACTATCGCGTCTGCTCCCAATTGATAGGTTGTCTACCCAAGCCTACAAGTATCTCGTTGGTTTTGCTGAAATGCTTACAGCCGAAAAAACCCCTATATGCCGACAATGGCGAAGGATGTGGAGCCGTAAGTATATAATGTTTCGAAGTGTCGATAAGTTTGCTTTTTGCAATGGCAGGATTGCCCCACAACAAAAATATTATTCCGCTTTTTTGTTCGGATAGTTTACGTATCACACTATCGGTAAACTGTTCCCATCCATGTCCGAAATGCGACCCTGCATAATGGGCACGCACAGTAAGCGTGGTGTTGAGCAAAAACACACCTTGTTTGGCCCATCCCGTAAGGGTACCACAAGTAGAGGGAATATTGCACCCAAGGTCGGAATTTATTTCTTTAAAGATATTCACCAACGAAGGTGGACATGGTATGCCCTCCGGTACCGAAAAGCACAACCCATGAGCCTGCCCTACGCCATGATAGGGATCCTGACCCAATATCACTACCTTAACATCGTGGAACGGGGTGTGCCAAAATGCCGAAAAAATATCCTTACCCTTAGGGAAACATTGATAATGCTTACGCTCTTCGACCAAAAAACTTTTTAGATTGGCGAAGTACTCCGATTCAAATTCGGATTTCAACACCTCCAGCCAACTCTCTTCTATTATAGGTTTTACTTCTTCCATAGTCAGTATATTTGCAATATAGTATTATTAGATTGCCTAAAAAACAATTTGCAAAAGTACAACTTTTTTTACAACCAACCAAGTAGAAATAAAAAAAACGGTCGAGATACCTCAACCGTTTTTCCTTTCAAAAGTCTATTTAAAGCAATTTTTAGAAATAGCCTTAAGGTATTAATCATCTATTCGTTTAAAGTTTCCTTTTTTGTCGAACTTTAGTTCTACATCATTATCCAATTCCACCTCAAAGTGATGATGTTCGCGTTTAATCTTCACTATTCTACTACCATCGTAGTTGTCGGCCACATAGTCTAGTATGTTTTGCAATATCACTCCTTTAGGTATTTCGGCTTTAGGGCTCTCTATCTCTTTCCATTCGCCTTTTTTGTCAAACTCTATTTTAGTCATATTGTCGAGATGTACATCGTAAGAAACTTCCAACACATCTTTATCCATTTTTGCGTGGGTTACCTTGGCATCTTTCCAATAGGTGGCAAGAAATTTTTGAGCCGCTTCGGGCAATTGATTTACCTTAATTGGATGGTCGTGTGCCAATGCCACTGTTGTTCCCATCACTAATCCTATTATTAATAAAAAAATCTTTTTCATTGTTCTACTATTTATTTGTTAGTAAAATTTATTTGTTTATCATATAACAATCATCACAAGCGAAAGTTTTAGTCGTCGTAGCGTTTAAAATCAAAGTCGCTGTCAAATACCAATTCCAATCCGTTGCTCAACTCTACATCGTAGTTGTTTCGATTTTTGTCTATTTCCACCACGTATGTACCTTGGTGATTAAGGTTTATATAATCCAATATCTTGGCATCCAAAATAGTTTCGGGCACCATATCGTTGTGGCAATCCACGTTGTCCCACAAGCCATCTGCATCAAAATCCACATTGTCGCCATCGGCAAAGTGCACTTCATAGGTTTTGTCGAACATTTCTTTATCTTCCATTATATACGAAACCACTTCGTTGGGAAAATGAGTATTCAAAAATTCTTGCGATGTGGCAGGAAGGTCGTTAAAGGTTATTTTGTTATATTCTTCTTTGCAACTGCTTAGTGCTATTACTACCGATATTCCTATAATTGATAGGATGATGTTTTTTCTTTTCATTTTTGTTCTATTTTTAATTATTAATTAGTTTAATTATTACTCTGTTTTATTTTTGTTTCACAATTGTAATGATAACAACTTTTAGTTACATCAGTAACTCAAATCTTTTGCATTAATTTTATCTATTAATATATTTTAAGATATACAAGTCTACCCACATTGTTGCCAAAAAACACATATTATGCTCTAAAACAGATTTTTCCAAACATTTATTATCACAAAAAAAATCCTACCATACAGCCATTGGCGATACAATAGGATTATGTTTCTATAGTACAATTATACTTCCAATATACTTCCAACGAGGTATTTTATTATAGGCAAAGAGGCGGAAGAGCCATATCTTCGGCCAATTTTTTCATTATCTTGTCGGCTTCACGCACTATCTGCCTTGCCCAATATAGCTTTTGCTCTATCTGCTCTTCGGGCGAAAGATGCCAATTCAACCCTTCGGTGTTTCGTATTTTTTCGGTAAGATAAAACGAACACAAGGCTGCCGACACCGATATATTAAAGCTCTCGGTAAAGCCATACATAGGTATTTTTACAAATCCATCGGCATTTTTTATAGCCGTTTCGGATAGACCGGTTTTTTCGGTGCCAAACACCAAGGCTATCGGCTGCGATATATCCAAGTCTTGCAACATCACATCGTTTTCGTGAGGCAGGGTAGCAATTATCTTATAGCCTTTGTTTCGCAAATCGTTGTAAGCAAGCACGGTGTTGTTTTGATCCTTTTTGTTGTAGCGGTAATAGTTTACCCACTTCGACGACCCCATTGCCACATCGGGGTTGAGCGTATACTCGTATTGGTTTTCTATTATATGCACATCTTGTATTCCAAAGCAATCGGCAGTGCGAAGCACGGCACTGGCATTTTGCGACTGAAATATATCTTCCATCACCAAAGTAAGGTGTTTGGTACGATTTTGTATGTTTTGGTCGAGCAACTGACGTTTGTTTTCTGAAAAAAAATCGGTCAACGCCTCGTACATCTGTTCTTTTTCCGAATAGCTGTATTGGCTGAATAATTGGCTGTATTTTTGTTTTATTTCGGGCATATCATTCTGTTTATGTTATAATTAATACTTCAACAATATTTATTAATCAAGTGCAAAGATAACAATTTATTTTGTTTTCCTCAACAGTAAATCTGTTTTCCTCAATGATAAATTTAAAAAGTCTTATGCTTAGCATATAAAATACCCGGGTCTACTACCCCAAAAGACCCGGTCTTTGAAGGTAAAAGACCCGGTCTTTCAGGGCAAACGCACCACTTCAAATTTTTATAGAATAAAATAAATAAAATCTCGTTAGTTATAAACTAATTGAGAAAAAATGGATATATCAATAATAATAAATAAAATAGAAGACCCTAGAAGGGAACACGGGAAGTGTC
>JAFWZP010000103.1 GCA_017522255.1 Bacteroidales bacterium
ATAATGATGATATAAAAGAAATAGAGACGCACCATGGTGCGTCTCTATTTCTTTTATATCATTTTTTTCGATTATAACACTACACTTACATACTTATGCAAAGTGTCGTTGTCCGGCTTATTGCTCTTTTTGGCTTCTTCTATCCTAAAGCGTTGCGAATGCAAAGGAAACTCTTCGGCCAATTCACCGGAATAATAGAAGTCGAAACCTATAGCCCCAAATGTGTATATTTTGTCATGTACCGTTATGTGCGAACCACCACATTTAGGATCGGGTTTAGGTTTGGATTGCGAAAAACCCACATTGAACAAGGTAAACAACAAGTCAGGGCGATTGGATATATCATAGCCCGAACGACGCCATTGCAACATAGTTTGATGCAGTATACACCCCGTATAGATATACGAATACAAGTGGTTGCGATAATCCACAAGACGTGCCACCCGTTCGGTGTCGGGTTCTTCGGTTTTAAAATCGAGCAAATGTTCATACTCTTTGCCCATATAAAATATCGAAGTGTCGTTTTTCAAATTATCCTCAACTTGTTTTGCTGTAAATTCCTTTATACCATTAACGCCCAACGAAAACTGCGACTGCACCGACAACACCTTCACCGGACCAAGATACTTTTTATACATCTCTCGTTTAGAATTAAACAAACGTATCTGCTCACCCACCAAGCAACCCACTATCAATCGGGGTTCTACTCCTGTAAGCATAGCAGCACTATCTATCAATTCTTTATCCTTAAGTATAGCCACCTTCAAAGCCTCCCACTCATCGGTATTCATCCATGGCACTATATGTCTGTCCACAGTGGCATAGTTCTTGCCCATTATCGAAGACAACTCGGCTTTCAAAGCATCGTATTCGGGATTGTTTTTGATATACACTTCAGCAGCAGCTATCATCTGATCTAACATCTCCGGACGCTCGCAATACTTTGATGCTTCCCAAATGATATGAGCATTATAAGGAAACATCTTGTTGAATGCCGCAAGTTTTATAAATCTATCGGCATCGGCAGCCTGCATACTTGCCGAATCGGTCGGGACATCAATGGTGGCTATCTCGGCCAAATAGCGATTGTTTTGGTCTATAGCACCTCTATTGTTGGTTAAGCCCAATTGATACACACCCCATGCGCCTATTATAGCAGCACCTGCCAAAGCAAAAGCATGCAACAAAACAAAGTAAGCAATTCTAATGCCCTTACGCTTATAAAACGTCTTTTTTTTCACAGCAGTATTTTCTTGTTGTTTCATCTATACGAATATAAATATTTTTAGTGTCTTAAAAAAAGCCGAATGGAAGCATTCGGCTTTTGAAGGATAAACAATTAAAAAAGTATTAAGTATTAATATCTCTTACATCAAAATAGAATCTATCCATGCGTTGTATCCACACTTATCCATAAGAGTGTATACACCTGCACCTGCCAAATATCCTAACAAAGCAAGCCACGATATTTTTTTCAAGTACCAGATAAAGTCTATTTTTTCCATACCCATTACAGCAACACCTGCTGCCGAACCAATGATAAGGATACTACCACCTGTACCTGCACAATAAGCGAGCATAGTCCAGAACGAACCATCCATAGCAAAGACACCCATATCAGCAATAGGATACATACCCATAGTACCGGCTACCAAAGGAACATTGTCTATAATAGACGACAACACACCGATTATAAGGTTAATCAAGTAGAAGTTTTCGCCAAAAGCAGAATCCAATGCTTCGGACAACATTTTAAGAATACCGGCATTTTGCAACCCTGCCACTGCAAGCAATATACCCAAGAAGAACAATATACTTGGAGTATCTATGCGTTGAAGAGTGTCGGTAACTTTAGGAGTATAAGTATTTTTGTAACGGTGATTGATAATTTCCGATACTACCCACAACACACCCAAACCAAGCAACATACCGATGTATGGAGGAAGGTGAGTGATAGTTTTGAATACAGGAACAAACAATAAAGCACCTACACCCAAAGCAAATATAAGAGTACGCAATTTGTTTGGAATATCAACACCTTCATTTGAACTTGTACTTTCAGGACGAGTAACGTCGCCTTTCATAGAAAGGGAGATAATAGCCAATGGCAGTATAAGCGATACAAGACTTGGCAATATGGTTTTTAAAATAATATCGACAGTACTTACTTGACCACCTATCCAAAGCATAATGGTAGTAACGTCGCCAATAGGACTCCAAGCACCACCTGCGTTAGCAGCCAAAATAATCATACCGGCAAAGAACCAACGTTCGTTTTTGTCGCCAACCAATTTACGTAGCAATGCACACATCACTATCGATGTAGTAAGGTTGTCCAACAAAGCCGACATAAAGAAAGTAAGTATACTTAAAATCCAAATCAGCTTTCTTTTGTTTTTGGTTTGAATACGGTCGGTGATGATGCGGAACCCTTGATATTGGTCAATAAGTTCCACGATAGTCATTGCTCCCAACAAGAAGAACAAAATTTCGGCAGTGTCGCCCAAATGCTCAATAAGATGTTCGTGCGAATACTGTCCGCCTACGGCACAGAAAGTCCATACCAATGCTCCTAATATAAGAGCCGTCGCTGTTTTGTTTATCTTCAGCGGATGTTCAAGGGCTATGATTGCATAACCGATGATAAACGTTGTAATAAGTGCATAAATCATAATGTGCTATTTTTAAGTTTATATATATGTTATCTATGTTTCACTATTAGCGTTTTCTGTTGTTTTTGTTGTTAGCTCTTTGGCGTTCAAGTTCTTCGTTCATGCGTTGCATCTCTTCGAGGCGTTGCATAAACTTCGATTTCTTTGCAGGTTTGTTTTTGGCATTTACAGTAGCCAAACGTATCTTTTCGCGTATTTTATCTTCGTCAGTAAATTTGCGTATAATCCACATTTGTATTATGGTGATACACATCGACAAGAAATAATAGTAGTTCAAAGCTGCCGAAAAACTATTCAAAGCAAACAACATAAATACAGGCATTGCATACATCATAAACTTCATACCCGGCATAGTATTGGTGGCTGCTTGTTGTTTCATGGTCATGTGAGTGTAAAGCAAGTTTACAGCAAACATAAGGAAACACCACAAACTGATATGGTCGCCATAAAGAGGAATACTGAAACCGAAATTTACTATCGAATCATAGGTCGAAAGGTCTTCGACCCACAAAAAACCTTGCTGACGAAGTTCTATACAAGCGGGGAAGAAACGGAACATAGCAATAAGGATAGGGAATTGCAACAACATTGGCAAACATCCCGACATGGGGCTTACTCCGGCCTTTTTGTACAATGCCATAACAGCTTGTTGCTTCTTCATGGCATCTTCCTGCTTTGGATACTTGGCATTGATTTCGTTGATTTCGGGTTGCAACACACGCATCACTGCCGACGAACGATACGACTTGAATGCAATGGGGAATAGCACCAACTTAACCAACAATGTAAGCACCAATATAATTATACCATAGTTCCAATTAAACGATTCCAAGAAGTTAAATACAGGAATAATCACAAAGCGATTTATCCATTGCAAAAGGAAGAACCCCCAGCCCAACTGCACTTGACGGTCGAGTTGCATACCTATATCAGCCAATTCGCGATATTTGTTGGGACCAAAATAAAATTGCATACCCACAGTGTAGTCATTTTTCGATTCGTAAGGCAATCCTATCACTGCACTCATATCGCAAAGGTAGTGCGAATTGGTATCTCTCTTGTCGGTAGACACCTCAAGGTCGGCATTGGCAAATTCCTTATCAGCCATAAGCACGTTACAGAAATATTGTTGCTTAAACGATATCCACTGCAAAGGAGTATTTTGTTTATCCACCTCATCACGTGTTTCGCCTATATAATCCACATCGTCCGATACCGGTTTAAAATATATCGACGAGGTGCGACGCTCGTTTTCTTTATTCTTTTCTTGACGTATCAATTCGTTGTTCCAATACAAATCCAGATAAGGTTGTACTTGCACCACTTCCTCTAAACCATGAAACACGATGTCAAAATCCACCAAATAGGTTTCGGGATATACCACGTAACGAAATTCCAAATACTGATTTTTGTTGTAACCCACACTGTCGTCGGTATAGGCACGCATACTTATCAATAGCGAATCTTTTTCTACATCAAGCTCGGCATCGGCAGTAAGAGGCACATTGTTGCAATATGTTTTAAACACAAGACGCTCGGTGTTGATGGCCTTGTTGCCCTGAGCAAGAAACACCAAGTTGAGCTGTTCGGTAGGCGACAATAGTTGTAAAGGCAAACTATCATAAGTGCGATAATCCGACAATATAGCCGATTTGATAGTAGCACCTACATTCGAAAATTGAAGGCTGAATACTTCGTTGTTCACGGTAAGTGTAATCGAATCGCCATCGATATTGTTCGAAAACACACCCAATTCTTTTTTGGCAAGGGCATAAGCTGCAGTGCGAACACTGTCGTTAGATGATTTAAGTTGATTTTCGATAGTTTCGGTTTGAGCCAACGACATAGCTTGGGCTTTTTCCAACGAGTCGATACGCAATTGTTCCACTCTCATTATCGAATCACGCATAGCACGCTGTGCTGCCAATTCTTCTTCCGATGGGGCTGTCCACCACATATAGCCCATAAAAACCAAGAAAATAAGAATAAGTCCTATTATACTCTTTCTGTCCATATTTATTTTATTATGAATATATTATTTATGTTTTATAGTTTCAAATTAAAGGTGCAAAGATACTTGTTTTTTTCGAACTTACCACAAATATCTTTATCTTTTTTGCATATCAGCAAAATATTTTATTGCTCTATGTTATTATAACATCACATTCACAAGCACATACAGCAAAAAGCATTATTCTTTTTCCTGCCTTATGCGTTGTTCTATCAGCGAAGTGGAAAAACCGGGCACAAAATCCAATGTTGCCACCTTTCCGCCACGTGCTGTTACTATATCGTAACCCACTATATCTTCCACCCTATAGTCGCTACCTTTTATCAAGATATCGGGTTGAAGTGTTTTTATAAGTTCGTAAGGAGTATCGTCGGCAAAAAGTACCACATAATCGACAAATACAAAAGCTGCCAACATCAAAGCACGACTATATTCGTCGTTGATAGGACGGCGAGGACCTTTGAGCCTACGCACCGAATCGTCGCTATTTAAACCTATAATAAGATAGTCGGCCAAATCGCGACTTTTCGACAAATAGTCGATATGACCTTGATGTACGAGATCAAAACAACCATTCGAAAAAGCAAACTTACGCCCTTGGGCTTGTTCCTTTTCCATGATGGCACGCAAATCGTTTGCCAAAACTATCTTACTCTTTATCTGTTCCAAATATTTCACAGCCTTAGCCCTATTTTTTAGTATCGTTACTATCTTTCTTTTTCATCAATGGCAATGCTATAAGGTATCCCATTCCCAACACCAATGTTACCACCTGTTGCACACCCCACGATATCCAACCCAAGGCATATCCTATAGGTTTGGCCACTTTATATATAGCCAATGTTTCGGCTATCAAAGCAGGATATAATCCTATACCTCCGGGAGTTACCATCATACCTACCGAACCAAAAATGTATACCATAAGACCGGTAAGCATGGTAAGGTGCATTGTTTCGGGCAACACCCAAAAAGCCACATAGCCACCCAAGAAATAAAGAAAATATATCAATAAGCTATACAGTATAAAAAGCCATGGTTTACGCAAGTGCAATATACTCTTTATACCTTGCCAAAAGCCTAACAGCATCTGCATCAATTTGGCAAACAATGGTATCTTCATCAATCGATGTCGAAACATACGATACAACACCACACATAGCACCACTGCCACTATACCCACCACTGCCAAAGTAGCAAAGCTGGGCACTGCCATTTTTTGCGACAAGGCATCATAAAGATAGTCCTTAAGCAAATTAAATTCCAACACCAATCCCAACAAAACGGTAAGAGCAAACCCCACGAGGTCTATCACACGTTCTGTAACCACAGTGCCTAACGACGTTTGGATAGGTATTTTTTCGTAGCGGTTGAGAATGCCACAACGTAGCACTTCGCCCAAACGAGGCACTGCCAAATTGGCCAAATATGCTATCATCACCGCTCCAAAAGTGGTGGAAATAGATGGCTTATAGTTGAGAGGTTCGAAAAGCAGTTTCCACCTCAAAGCACGAACCCAATGGCTAAGCACACCTATAGCAAAAACGACGGCTACCCAAAAATAATTAACGTTGCCAAAAGCTTCCCATATCTGTGCCTTCTCGTCGGCGGTGAGTTTCGACAAAAACCAATAAATGAAAAACACACCTAAACCTATAAAAAACACAAACTTTACTATATTGCCAATCTTTTTCAGCATAACAAATACAATGGTACTTTTTTTACAATGCTCTAACGCAACTTGTTGTCCTTAGGAAACACTACCGACGGAGAAAAAGTTTTGGCTTCTTCAAAATCCATCGATGCATACGAAGCTATTATAATAAGGTCGCCAACACCGGCTTTATGAGCAGCAGCACCATTAATGCCTATTATACCGCTACCACGCTCTCCCTTAATAGCGTATGTGCTGAAACGTTCACCATTGGTGATATTATAAATATCCACCCTTTCATTCTCTATCAGATTAACGGCATCCATCAAATCTTGGTCGATAGTGATACTTCCGATATAATCCAAATTAGCTTCTTTTACTGTAACTCTATGAATTTTAGACTTTAGTACTTCAATAAACATGTTTAATATTTTTTGCAAAGGTACAACTTTTTTCGCAGAATACAAAAAAAGTATCTTCCGTTAAAAAAAGCCTATCCCTATTGCATATCTCATCGACCCAAAACAAGCATATTTTCTAATGCTGCCTACCGCAAATGCTTCGCTACCGCTCAGCAGACTACAAGACTACAAGTGCTGCCGCACGACTCGTTGTCTCGTTGACTAGTGGTCTTGTTGTCCGGCGTAGCAAAGCGAAGCCAATTTTCCGTGAATCCGTAATTCCGTGAATCCGTAAATCCGGCGTAGCCTCCGCAATTCCATAATTCCGGCTGCCGCCCCCGACCGTTGTCTGTTGTCCATGCGAAGCTACTCCTCTTGTTCGTAGTAATAAGAATAGTCAATACCTTTCATAAAAGTTTCTCTATCGTTAATTTTGTTGGTCAAAGCCTCTTTTAGAAGTAGACGTATCCGACTACTATCGGTATGGCTTGCTATCATAGCATCAAGATATTCTTTTTTGTTTATCTTGCTCCAATCTACACTCATCTTCATTCGCTTTTTGAAAATCGTATCAAGCCAAATGCGGGTAGAACGACCATTGCCCTCCATAAACGGATGTACTGCATTCATCTCCACACACTTATCAACAATCTCCTCGAAAGTCGTTTCAGGCATTGCTTCTACTATCTTTAGGTAACTTCTAAAATTTGAGTTGCAAGGATTTGAAAATTCATCTTTTTAGATGTTACTTTCATTTGATTAAGCATAGCCGGCAATGCGATAAAAGAAAAATCTTCCAATCATTCGAAAATAGAATCTTTATAAGTCCTTTTATCTCGTTTACATATCTTCTATTGATAATCCACGATATACAATCTCGTATCCTTTGAAAGGACCGACAGCTTTCATAAATGCTTCAGATTTCTCTTTTAAAAGTTCTTTATCAAAATTCTTCACTTGTCGCTTAACTTCAATAAATTCAATCTTTCTATCAACTTCATCTTCGGCAATGATATCAATTTCATTTTCTCCTTTTCTGTCGTGCCAATATCCAAGACGTGTGTATTGACCCGAGTCTTTCAATGCTTCATTAAAATAACTTTCTAGAGATTTTCCACTAACCGTTGCAAAATCACGTTCTACTATTGTTTTCAATTTGTCATTACCACCAGCTTCAATTATATGTGTGTATTTATATGTAAATCGAAACCAAAATCTTAAGAATTGGTCATCAATGATATAATGCACATTCTTATTTGTTGACTTTTCATAGATCGGTTGCATCTTACTTATCAGACCATACTCTTCACTTAGATTCTTTAAATAACCTGACAATTCTTTTATATTAAGAGTGTTTTCCAATTCTGATCGTGTATTTTTACCTTGAGCTATAAGGGTCAGTATTGAAAAATAAATACCATAGTCTTTGCCGAATTCATCAACAAGCATATTTTTACCCTCCGGCAAAAAATAGGAATCCCGTTCAAAGAACATATCCAACATTTTTTTCTCGGTAAATTTCTTCCGGTCAATGAATAATTCAACATATTTTGCAACTCCACCCGTAAGTGTATATAGAGCCAGCAAATCAGACTTTTTATAGCTCGGACAATATTCCGACATTATTTCTTTTAATACAGAAGGCCTGAAAGGGCTGATGTGCATTGTGTTGGTATGTCTGCCAAAAAGGGGTTGCTTCTTATCCTTGAATATCTTATTCATTAAGGTATTAACCGAGCCGGCTACAATCAGATTGATGTGAGCTTTATTTTTATAACTATCCCAAATATTCTGCATATCAGAATAAATAGAAGGATTAACCCTATAGAAATCTTGAAACTCATCGATAAAAAGATTGATATGCTGAGTCTGCGACAATTCCATAATATATTTGAATATTGCAGCAAAAGACATACCCTTGCTATAAAGCATAGGTATGTTGAGTTTTGTACGAATCTCGTCAATAAATATATCACACAGATCGTTTTCTGCTTTACGAGCAACAAAAAAGTAGAGCATTGTCCTATTCTCATAAAACTTCTTTACCATCTCTGTTTTACCAACACGGCGTCTTCCCGTTATAATGGTAAATTGAGCAACTTCGTGCGATAAATCTTCTATTTCTCTAAGTTTTTCAAACTCTATTTCTCTATCAAAAAATCTCATGTCTATATCTTTTTATCGTAATGACTGTTACCGTAATGACCGTTACGATACTTTAAAAATACAAATACAAAAGTTTACAACCTTGTTGTTAATATCTGGTTCTTAATTCTTTCAAGCAAAACAAAGAAACTATTTTTATTGTTTTACTCGCAATTTCGATTTGCAAAAGTAAACAATTTATTTCATATACACAAGATATACGGATATTTTTCTTTGTTGGAATATATTTTTGATACACCCTTTTTGTCCGAGATATTGCATTTCTTATTGAAACATATCTATTGCTTCTCATATTCCAATAATTTAATCGGAAAAATGCAATTATTCCGACTAAAAACAAGCAAAAAACAATATGCAAAACTCTATAGAATACAAAGTTAGGAGGATGATAACGCGCATAAAATATGGTACAGTGTTATTTGCATTTTCATTTCCCCAATTTGACCTCGAATATTTAACAAAAAGCATATAGTAAAAGTTTCAACACTACCATATAAAGAATTATCCCATATACATTATGGCAACTTCTAAAAATTGCTTTGCAAGTGATTTGCGGAATTTTTACTAGAAAGTTTTGGCCCATTATAGCGGGCTATGCGATTGAAAAAGAAGTAGAAATATGCCAAGAAAAAACGTAAATGTTGCGATTAAGCAAGAGAAAAACAATGTCTTAACATTGGTTTTTCCGAGCGATAGCAACATGGGCGAAGCCAACCACGCAAAAGTTTAAAGAAGATTTCTTCGAACTTACTAAAACGTGGAATTTTTTAGAAGTTGCCTCAAACTTTATGCGTTATTTTCGCGATAAAATTGAGAGCCGGCTACCGCCCACCTTAAGCCTTAAACTTTAAACCTTAAACAAAACTTCATCGGCTACAGCCCTGTCCGTTGTCCATAGTCCTGCATAGCCATAGCGAAGCTTAAAACATGTCAAAGAACTCTTTCCCATACCGTTGTCCGTTGTCTGTTGTCCGTTGTCCGAGAAACACTTTTGCGAGGTTGTAAGAGAGGCGAGGTAGAAGCAAAAGCATTTCGTTCAGCACTTTAACCACATACACACTTTACGGTTTGGTTTTGCAAAGATACAAACATTCGAAATATCACTTTAACGATTTGTCCTGTTTTGTCCTGTTTTGTCTCGTTTTGTCCTGTTTTGTCTCGTTTTTGTTTGTAATTGGCTGTGTCTTCGCTTACGTTTTGCAGACAAAAGAGCTGTGAGCAATGAGTTGTGAGTTAGCTATAGCGTAGCAATCCACCATTCCGTGATTCCGTAAATCCGTAGTTCCGCCATTCCGCCATTCCGTAATTCCGTAATTCCGGCTACCGCCCACCTTAAACCTTAAACTTTAATCCTTAAACCAAGTTTCACCGGCTACTACCCCGACTGTTGTCTGTAGTCCGTTGTCCATAGTCCTGCGAAGCGAAAGCGCAGCCATAAATCGCGGCGACTTGTCAGCACCTCCGTCCGCCACCACACAAGTATCCCCCTTAAGTATTCCTTAAAGGAATACGGGGGGATACGGTGGTGAGGCGGGGCTGACAATGTCGAAGTTTGGTTTTTTTTCGATGACAACAGACGACGGACAACGGACAACGGAGGGCTTCGCAGTCTACGAGACCACAAGACTACGAGACCACAAGTGGCTACCGCCCTAACTTTTTGCATAGCAGAAAGAGTTTTCGTGTTTTTCGCACTTTACGCATTATTTTCGCGATTAAATCAGCAATGAGCTGTGAGCAATGAGTAATGAGCCGGCTACCGCCCAAATTCCGTAATTCCGTAATTCCGGCGAAGCTACGCAGTTTACGACTCAAAAACCCCATACTTTTGACCCAAAACTCCCATGGTTTTGACCCGTAAGTGCCATACTTTTGACCCCTAAACCGCATAGTTTTTCAAACAAAAAATGCAGTAATTTTTTTTCGAGAAAAATTTGGTTGTTTCGGAAAAAGGTTGTATCTTTGCAAAACTTTCCAAGAGGTAGATAATGGTGTTGCAGGACGATTTAGAGGTTGATGTTCTGCACAGTAAGAGACCATTCGAGGAACAAGAGAGAGAACTTTTTTTAGACAACGAGACAACGAGACAACAAGTGGGGCGGTAGCCGGTAGGTTGGTTTAAAGTTTAAGGCTTAAGGCTTAAGGTGGGCAAAGCCGACTCACAGCTCATGACTCGTTCGTCTGCGAAGCATAAGCTGAGCACTAGCGTCACTCACAGCATTTTTTTGAAAAGTTCAAGCACCTCGGGATGGGATATGGTAAGTATCTCCAACATCTTGGTTAAGAAAGTATCGTATCTTCGCCGGGCTTCGTTTCGGATTTTTGCGTTACTGTGTAGCATACGCTTTTTATATTCACTCACTATTTTGGCATATAGCAGTATAGCGACATCATCTCTAAGTATGTCGCTATACTCGAGTTTACCTTCTTAGGCTCGCAAAACAAGGCCGGAACGTTTGTTACAATCCATGCGAATATTATTCCTATTATTAGGAAACAGATAATCCATTTCCAATAAAAGAAGTTGAGTTTTCTTTTTCGAAAGAGTTGTTATTGGTGCATTCATAGGTGTGTATATATTTCTGCTTTCAACAATTTATTTCTAACAATTTTACTCTGCAAAATTACACATTTATTTTGATATAGACGCGTTTTGTCCCGACTTTTTCTATGACAGCTCTTTCAGACTCTTATTCTTGATCTAATTCTTTAAAATTCAACTCCCTTGCTATTTCCAAAGACTTATGAATTTGCTTAATAAGCAATTCCTGAGGTGGTAGCTCGGTCATATATTTGGCAACCCGAATTCCAACTTTGTCGAGTTGCAGAAGTTTTATCTGTTCTTCGCTACCTTCTGTACAAAGTAACAATCCCAATGGTTTTTCTTCGCCGGGCTCCATTTCGTTAGCTTCTAACCAACGCAAGTATAGCTCCATCTGTCCTTTATATTGAGCCTTAAACTTGCCCAATTTCAATTCTATAGCAATAAGTCTGTGTAACCGACGGTGGTAGAACAAAAGATCAAGATAAAAGTCTTCACCATCTATTATCATTCTTTTTTGACGTTCTACAAAGGTAAAACCATTGCCTAATTCCAAAATAAACTGTTCGAGGTTGGTTATAAGATTATCCTCCAAATTCTTTTCGGAATATACGCCCTTAAGACCTGTAAATTCGAGAAAATAGGGACTTTTAAAAACAAGATCGGGTGATATAACATTTTCATTTCTCAATACAGCTAACTCTTGTTTTATAAGTTCGTCAGGTTTGGTGGCTATAGCAGTACGTTCGTATAGCATGGAGTCTATTTTTAACTGTAGCGTACGTTTGGTCCATTTTTCCATAGCAGCCATTGTTAAATAAAATTCTCGAGCCAATGGCTCTTTGATTGTCATAATCAACAAAAAATGAGACCAGGATAATTGTGTCGCCAATGGTGTCACAATTCGAATATCAGGAAACATCCGAGCAAATTGCATCATTCGTCGAATATTCCTCGTATCAAATCCTTTTGTTTCATATTCTTTCTGCAATTGTACCGCTACTTGCGTTACAATTTTCTTTCCATACTCTGCACGTTCGTTGCCAAGTATTTCTCGATTGATGCGCTCTCCTATGTACCAATACATCATCGTAAGTTCGTAGTTGGCTGTAGTGGCAACATGTTGCCGTGATTTATCGATAATTTGTCGCAAATCACTAATTAGATTCTGCGAATTATATTGCAAGTTTGCTATATCTGTTTCTTTATTCATTGCTACTTATCTGTAAAATACACATTGCTATAGATTATTGATAACAATATGTAGTTTGTTTCATTTTGCAAAAATACAACTTTATTTTGAATTTGTCATATTCAAAACATTTTCATAGGAATTTGTGCGGCAAGTGTAGTGCTAACGCAGTGATAGTGCAAAAGCGGAGAATTATCTTGCTTGTATTTCGGGGTTATATTTGTGCTTGTTTGTTGCATAATTGTTACTTGTTTTATTTTATATGTTATCAACTATGGTTCTTGTGGTGTTTTTTTTACTATTTTATACGAGTCTAAACCATACACACCTGGTAATACTTTTTTTACTTTCAATTGCATTTGAACAGAATCTTGAAAATCCTTTCCATATTCATCTATAAAATTTTCGATCTCCTTTGAGCTACATCTAATATTTTTTTCTAGACCATTAAATTCTATTTTGAAGCAATCATTAGTAAGACTTACACGCGAAGTACTAGTAGAAGTATTATAATCAATAACTGGCACACAATGTTCTTCAGTAGGTATCGAAATAAATTTACTATACCCGAATAATAATACATAAATCATATTTATACCAATGGTTACATAAAGTGTTTTCAAAACTATATCTTTTAATTTCACATTTTTTACATCTTCATGAATGATTGTTATGGCACCAATAGCCATTGATATTTCAAATAATATTTTCACAACAATATTCGTAATAATCAACCCACTATGATAGTAAAATTTGAATAATGCAAGTCCTACAAAAATTTTCCAACATGTTTTAAAATTAAAATACTTGTTATTCACCTTCTTTAAAAACCTCATCTACAATCCTTTCATTTACTTTAGAATATGCTTTATTTTTTTGATATTCACGAATTGCACTATTTCTATTTTTTCTACTTATTTTTACTTGATTGAAATCTCGTTCAAGTCGTACAGAATTCTTCTGTGCTTCAATATTTCTCTTCTGTTTAGCAAGACTATTGGCCAATAATTTATCACTTTTTCCTATCATGTCTATTAGTTCGTCTGCTCTAGAATTTAATCCATTATTTACGAATGTTGATACAGCGGCAGTAGAAAAATCTTCTATCCAATTTATCTCATCTATACTATTATATTTACCACTTTCAAATTTTTCTGATATAGAAGTAACCATATTTTGAACTATCTCTGTAACCATTTTGCCACCTTTACTCTTAGCAATTTTAGCCATCGCTCTGGCACTTCCGGTGCCCGATACAAAAAACGATAATCCCGCAGTTGTAACTGCATCTAATGTAGCACTACCCCAATTAATGTTCGTAAATGCATCTTTAGCACTCATTCCTTTAATGAGAAAATTATCGACAAAATCTACCCCTGCGGACATCCCAAAAGCAGTTACACCTTCCAAAATTGCAGTAAAAGGATCCTCCCCATCCGGGTCCACAAGCTTCACCGGGTTCCATGCACAATAAGCATAAGGAGACAACCCCGGATACTTATCCGCCATAGGATCCACGCTAAGCCAGCCCGTCAAAATATCCGAATCGTAATACCTAGCTCCGAAGTAGGAAAAGCCTGTCTCTGAGTCTCTTTCTTTCCCGGTGAAGGTTCGGGGCGGTTTTATTGTTATATTTTGATAATAATTAATTATGGTTTTATACATCATGTGCTATATAATTTTTCTCTTTGGGTATAATAGGTAACTTTTTCCTTTTTCTATTTACTTTCTTATCCGATATTTCATTACTAAGAGGCTCCTTTCTTTTTACAAAAACCATTTCGCCAAATACTACATTTACGCTATCTGGGATGCCACATAATTTTTTGTATGTAGTATATGCTCTAACTTCTATCTTTAAAGTATCAGGTATGCCTCCACAACCCTCGTAATAGGGTGGAGATAAAATAGGCTCTTTATAGAATAATTGATCTACCAAAATAGCATTTTTGTATTCCAAATGATTCCATCCATGATCAAATTTATATTTAGGATATTTTAAGGCATAGTCTTCTCCTTTAAAATATTCTATCTCTGAAATAGAAGTATCTATTAATGCTACTAAACTCTGACGAAAAAATGGTATTCCTGCAGAATCATATCTTGGTACTATTTCTCTACGTCCTGTATAAGTTGTTTCGGTAAACACCTCATTGAATGCAAGTTTTACATAGAATATACTATCCATGTATTCAAAAGGAGAAAGCATATCGTAGTAACTAATAAAAACTCCCAATTCCTTAGATATTTTTGAATTATATGAATATACCTCCGTAAATCCACCTCCTTTTCTATCACACGATATAAAATAACTATTAGCAATATTTGAAATTAAAAATACGATGATAACTCTCTTTTTCATCATTTGTTTTTAGGTTTTTCTATTCTACCATTCGGATTTACACGTTTAATATTACCATACATAGTGCGTGGTATAATATTATCTGCTATATAATTAGAAAGATTAATATTCTTTAATGGTATGATACATTCATTATCATTAGTTTTTATTCCAGCAGCTCTCAATGAATTATTAACGGCTTCTGCACAATTACTCCATAGCAAATTATATTTTTTATCTAATTCATTTACCATAGTTTCTCTTATTTTTATATCTTGCTCTGGAGTGGTAGGCAAAACATAAGCCTCGGTATAATAAGGTTCTTCATCACCTTCTTTAAGCCTATAGTTATCAAGAAAATCTTGAACTGAGCTATATGGTACATTTCCTACTTGATCTGGAGTACCTAACTCAAAACCTAATACGGTTTTTAAACTACCATCATCATCTCCATCTTTGGAATAAAGATACCATTTTTCATCTTCTTTTTGAACAAGTACTGCCATATGACGGACAGGCCAAAGTGTATTACCTGCCAACAAAACTGCACAACTATCCCCATTTGGATCTATAATTCGTATAGGATTTAATGCACAATAGTTATAAGGCGACAAGCTAGGATACTTATCCGCCATAGGATCTACGCTAAGCCACCCAGTCATCAAATCCGAATCGTAATACCGTGCTCCGAAGTAGGAAAAGCCTGTCTCTGAGTCTCTTTCTTTCCCGGTGAAAGTTTGGTGGTATTTTGGCGGTGTTTCAGTGTTATATTTTATCCAGTTTTGATACATAATTGTTCGTTGGTTTCGGTTTGCAAAGTTACGGAATTATTTTGGATTTTCATTGCATGAATTAATTAATGTATGTGTTTTTTTTATGTCCTTAAGTATATTTTCAGAATATAAATGATACTCAGAAAGATTATCATAACATATATCACCGGCCCAAAGAATAGAAAATTTAAGATGAAAACAATTAATTTTATGATTTAGATCAGGATAAATATCACCGAGAAACCATTTGTAATCAAGATCTTCTTTATCTAAACAAAATGATACTGTTGAATAAATATTATCATTGTAGTTTAAAATCAATTTTATATAGCAATCAATAAAACATAATGGAATTTCGATAGAATCATTTTTTATAATACACTCATAATATAATTGCTGATTAGAATCAACAATGTATAAGACAGAATTATTAAGAGTTATATAGGTATAATCATATATATTTTGTTCTTCTATATATCCAAAGCTAGCTCCTTTTATATCTTTTTTTATACATTGAGAATAAGAAAAATAAATATTTGAAGAAAACATTAACAATAGAACAAATTTGACTTTCATTATCTATTTCCTCCTATATTTTTGAAAACATCTAAATCCATTGTTACTTGAACACCTTTTTCTGTATATAAAGAGACTTCCCTAGTTCTCATCCCAAAAACAATATTGTAAGGTAATCGAGCACCTCCAAATCTATTTGCAGTACCATAACTAAGAACATTTTTAATATCTGTTTCAGATGGAATTTGTTCTAATTTATCACCACTAATATTTCCACTAAAATGGGAATGAAAATAAGTAAGAATACGTTTCCCCACGGCATCAAACCCATCATCTTTTTCCCAATTATTGGTTATTACACTTCCATCTGTATTTCCGCCTTGCCACTCAGGTCCAGGCTCTGCATATCTTATTTCTTGTGATCCCGTAGTCTCATTTTCCCATATTGCACCACCATATTCTCTTAAATTATTTTCATTGTCTTTTAATTCCAAATAATTACACATTTGTTGTCTTGCTTCATAAGAGGGCAATTCGTATTTTTCAACATCAAAATTACCCCTCAATATAGACATTTCGTTTTTCGGTTTAACTACATAAATTTTGCCATCACCTGTATTGTCCGATTTGAGAAATTTACCATTTAAAGTATAATAATCTCCAATCATCCTCCCATCCGGGTCCACCAACTTAATCGGGTTCCAAGCACAGTAAGCATAAGGAGAAATATTCGGATACTTATCCGCCATAGGATCCACACTAAGCCACCCTGTCATCAAATCCGAATCGTAATACCGTGCTCCAAAGTAGGAAAAGCCTGTCTCTGAGTCTCTTTCTTTCCCGGTGAAAGATTGAGGGTATTTTTGATGTGTTTCAGTGTTGTATTTAAGGTTCGTTTGGTTCATATTTTCAGTTGTTTTCGGACTGCAAAATTAAACGATATCAATAATCGTGTAAAGTTTCACAACTTACAAAAAGAATACTAAATCAAACGTATCTATTTGTAATTTAGGGTAAATCTTTTTACAATCCTTTTCAATCTTCTTTATATCAAAACACTCATATTCAGACAAGATTTTATACAAATAAAGTTTATGATGAATTATCTTAAAAAAGAAAGAGCGTCGAACTATAAATGGGCTTCCTCCCTGGGTTGTAATCAAAGTAAATCCATTATAATTCCTTGAAATTCGTTCAACTGAGAAGTTTTTTACATCCTCATCCGGAATAGGCAACCTAATAATTGCTTTCTTATTATCATAATAAACAATTATTTTCCGAGTAGAGTCTATCCAATAATTATCCAATAAATCAATAGTTTGTATTATTTTATAACGCACACCTCTAACATCTGTAAAGTTCATGGCAAACAAGGTGTCTGTAATGGCATCTTGTTTGCTATGACCAAAACTTAATTGCAGAGTCTCAACCATGATTATTAGCAATAGAACGATTCGTTTCATAATGTTATTTTTATGGTTTGTATATTTTCCAGAAAATCGACCTACCAACAGCACCTGTGGCTTTTATGGCATTTGTGGCCTTTGTGGCACCCGTAGTATATTGAAATGTATTATTTATCCAATTGTTTGGCTCAGAAAAAACAGGAGCAGGAAGGTTATAACTTTTCTTATTAAATCTAACTGTTCCAGATTTGTATATTGCTAAATTATTATTCAAATATGTGTTATAAATATCAACATTTATAGTTATGCTTGTATATTGTCTAAATTTTGCTTGAGAACTTCCCATCGCCAAAAAATCAGTTCCATCCCACAGTGAAGCTCCTCCTGTTGGATCTATCCCTCCTATCAAAACATCTATTACTGCAGCTCTAGCAGAATTTGCATAGGGTGAATCGTCAGATGATCCCAGTGGGGTTTTATTTTCTTTTTTTACCGAAGAATATCCACTCATCAATTTTTCATATAATGACTTTTTAGATTTTTGGGCTGCATTATTGGCTGCATGTGCAATCCATAAGTCTTCGTCTTTTGCGTGTGAAGATTCCTGTTTTACGATATTTGATATTGTGCAAAAATCATCGTGTGTCACTCCCAAATCCTGAGCATTTTCAAAAGTTCCATCCTCATTTTTCCTTGTTGCGACATACACCTTATTATCATTATCATTATCACTGCCTAAATATTTACCTGCATAATTGTAATAATCTCCTATCATTCTTCCATCCGGATCCACCAACTTAATCGGGTTCCAAGCACAGTAAGCATAAGGAGAAATATTCGGATATTTATCCGCCATAGGATCCACGCTAAGCCACCCAGTCATCAAATCCGAATCATAATACCTAGCTCCGAAGTAGGAA
>JAFWZP010000104.1 GCA_017522255.1 Bacteroidales bacterium
ACAAGCCAAACTCACTTTTAAAAACAAGCCAAACTCACTTTTAAAAACAAGCCAAACTCACTTTTAAAAACAAGCCAAACTCACTTTTAAAAACAAGCCAAACTCACTTTTAAAAATAAGCCAAACTCACTTTTAAACTTTGAAATATGAAATATTATTTGTAACTTTGCAAAATAAATAGAAAAAAGTATGGAAGAGAATAACGATTATCTACCAAGAGTTTACGATGAAATATTGAAAGATAAATTAGAATCATCAGGAGCTGTTTTGATAACAGGATGCAAATGGTGTGGCAAAACAATGACAGGAGCCCACCAAGCAAACAGTATTTTGTATATGCAAGACCCTAATCAACGAAAAAATTTTCAAAACATAGCCGACTCAAAGCCATCACTACTTTTGGAAGGTGCTACCCCAAGATTAATTGACGAATGGCAAATGTCGACAGTACTATGGGATGCCGTACGCTTTGAGTGCGATAGACGACAAGAAATGTCGCAATTTATACTAACAGGGTCTACAGTGCCCTTGGATAGCGAAAAAGCACATTCCGGCACAGGCAGAATTGCTCGAATGCAAATGAGGACCATGAGTTTATACGAATCAAAAGAGTCGAACGGAAGTGTGTCATTAAAAGATTTATTTGATGGTAATACCGACATACAAGGCATATCACAACTAACAATAGAAGATTTATCCTACTTGATATGCCGCGGAGGATGGCCTGCATCTCTCAAAGTCAAGAACAAGAAAAATGCCATTCGTATGGCACAAAACTATGTAGACGCAATAGCCAACGAAGATATATTTCGCCTGGATTCGGAACAAGAAAATGCCAACTTACGCCTCGAACGCAACCCCGAAAGAGCATATAGTATACTACGATCGCTGGCAAGAAATATATGCACTATGGCAAATAACAAGACCTTGCTGGACGACATAACTGCCAACGACAACGGAATATCGGCAAGCACTTTGGACAAATACCTCAACGCATTGCGACGACTATTTGTAATAGAAGACCAACAAGCATGGAAACCTTCGATACGTTCGAAAAGTGCATTAAGGACTTCGGCTAAACGACATTTTGTAGATCCTTCGATTGCAACTGCCGTAATGCGTACCAATCCCGAAAAGCTATTGATGGATTTTGAATCATTTGGCTTTTTATTTGAGTCGTTGTGTACAAGAGATATGCGTGCTTATAGCCAAGTAAACGATGGCGAAGTGTTTCATTACCGCGACAAAACAGGATTAGAAGCCGATATGATAATAAGCCTACGCGACGGAAGATGGGGAGCTGCGGAAGTAAAATTAGGCACAAAACAAATAGAAGAAGCTGCCAAAAACCTGCTAAGATTAAAAGAGAAAATTAATACCGACAAGATGGGAAACCCTTCTTTTCTTATGGTAATAACAGGAGGTCAATATGCCTACAAACGAAACGATGGCATATTGGTTGTACCATTAGGGTGCTTAAAACCATAAATAATAAGCCAAACTCACTTTTAAAACTCTACATTTAAAACTACGCATATACTAAAAGATGTCATATTTAGAAGTATAAAGTATGACATCTTTTTGTTTAAACTCGATTATTCTCTAATACAATAAAGGTTATTTTTTCTTTTCTATTGCTACTGCTTTCATGGGTTTGTTCTTCAAACTATCCAAGCGAGCAGATATACCGGATTGCAACTCGGTGGAATCCATTGCCACGATAGGAGGTAGAGCTATTATAACTTCGGCACACCAGCGACCATCTTCTTTTATCATATCCAAACGACCATCGTTTTGCACGGTTATAGGCGTTGTTTTTTTATAGTTTACCACCGCTGTGGTATCGCTTAGTACTTCCACACCCAATATCTCGATAGTGGCAGGGGTGTTTGACTTAATATAATTGGTATCCACCTTGGGCATTAAACTCTTTTGCAACACATCCAAAGTTTTTTCGCATGTTTGGCGGCTTGCATAGGGTTTAGCGTCCTCTATGCGGTAGTTTCCCATAGCATCTAAATAGCCGTAGGCGGCCTTTTCTATATCGTTTTGTTGGCTGCCACATGCCACGCATAGCAGCAAAGCCAAAATCCACAACAAATTTCTCTTCATCTTACCTATATATCTTTTTTATAAAAAAAGTCCGGACAAAACTCCGGACTTTAAATTCTTATATTTTTAAATAGAACTTAATTATTTAGACATTCTAGATTCTATTTTATTTTTACCTTGTTCTATTCTTTCATTCTTTTTTGCTTGTTCTTCGCTTTGAACTACATTACCTTGACCTCTGGACTCAAGTTTATTTTTATTTTGTTCTATTTTTTCAGCAGTTGCATCACTCTTTACTTCTTCAGTAGTTGCAACATTTACTTCTTCTTTTTCTTCAGCAGGAACAGCAACTTGTTGAGCAGGAGCTTCAACTTGAGCTTCTTCTACTACTTCTGTAGCTTGTTCTTCTACTACTTCTTCTTCGGCAGGGGTATTGTTAGCATTACCACAAGCAACTGCCAATGTCATAGACAATGCTATGAAACCAAATAATTTGAATGCTTTTTTCATCTCTAATTATGTTTTTAATTAAAAAGAGAAGAACTCTCTTTTCGTTTAGAATAGGAGTCCGTCTCTTTCAGTTATTTTGTTTATTAAATTATTTTCTCAAAGATTTTTTAGATGCAACCATTTCAACTTTTGTAGCATCAAATACCATAGTTGAAGAAGTAGCTTGATCTATTTGAGTGAAATCAATCATCATATATCCTTCGTATTCACCTGTACCGGGAGTCATGATTGATTCAAGTTCGAACATTGTAGCATTAACTTTTACACTTATCGTAGAAGCTGTAGCATCAAATTCAGTTACATTGATAGTAGCTTCTTTTGCCCACCAGTCACCATATGGAGCGTTGTTCATATACCAAGTTTTAGCAGCATAATATTCTACCCAACCATTGTTCGAAAGAGCACCGCTATTGTTAGGATCAGCTGTAGCTTGAACAGTACCTACTGTAGGAGCCAAAGCTATTTCTGCTTTTGGATATGTGTCTTCAGCAGCAGGATCTTGATAATTGTAAGCAGTAACTATTGCCATACCATAACTTGTCATATTACTAGCTTCTGTTGCTAAAGCTTCCCAAGTTTGGTCTCCGAAAGTTACTTTTATACCTGGAGTTACTTCTTCTGTTGGAGGATTAGTACCTGTACCTGGATCTGTTGTATCATCTCCATCATCACCACAAGAAACGAATGCTAAACTTGTTGCAAGTAAAGCAATACCTAATAATTTAAAATACTTTGTCATTTTGTTTAGTTTTTAAGTTTATAAATACATTAATTAATATGTTTTTAATTCAAATTTCATTCAGAATCACGATGCAAAGGTACAACTTTTTTTGAATATACAAGCGTTTTTGGCAAAAAAAATATTACACTTTATTTCAACCATCTTATTATGTATTGTATATCAGTTGTTTTTAATATCCAAAGCATTGCGTATTCCACTGCCCACAAGCATAAAAGCGAGCACTATTATCATTATGGCGAATCCCGGAAGGAGTGCCAAATAAGCAGAATCGAGCAAAATGTAGCCATAATTTTCTTTTACCATCGTACCCCACGAAGGCATAGGAGGTTGCACACCTATTCCCAAAAAACTCAATCCTGCTTCGAGCAAGATGGCGGAGGCGAAGTTGGAGGCTGCTATCACTATCACCGCCCCCCATATATTGGGAAGTATATGATGTGTGATGGTTCGAAAAGTGGTAAACCCTAAGGCCTTGGAGGCTTCCACGTATTCTTTTTCGCGTATGCTAAGCACTTGTCCTCGCACCACACGTGCCACATCTACCCACATGGTCAAGCCCACTGCCACAAACACCTGCCAAAAACCCTTGCCCAACACAAAGGTAATGGCTATAACAAGCAGCACCGTGGGTATGCTCCACACCACATTTATAAACCACATTATGATGCTGTCCACCCATCTGCCATAATATGCAGCCACGGCACCAAGCAGAATGCCAATAAGCAAGGCTATGGCTATGGCTATAAAACCCACCGAAAGGCTTACACGGCTGCCAAGCATTATCTGGCTAAGGACATCGCGTCCGTAGCGGTCGGTGCCCAAATAAAAGGTACGCAGTGGCAGGTTGTTTTCTTCCACTATGGTTTGTAGTTCCTCTATGGTTTTGGTATGCATTTCGCCATCTATGGTTTGGAATGTTACCGCATCGTTGCCGTAGACTATAGGCACATCGCTATTCAAAGCGTATACCACATCAGCCAAATGAAAAAGTTTCTTTTCGCCATCGTTTGGCACCGAACCGGTATAGGTTTCCACCTCCACACTATCGGCCACAAAAGTATAGCTATATATAGGATAAGCATAGTAGGAAAGTTTTTTGCCATAAAGCATTGTTTCGAAGAAGTTGACAGGCTCGTGGTTTTCGTTTTTTTCCACATACAAAAAGCGTGCTTTACTCATAGGCTTTTGCACGGCAAGTTCCAAATACTGCTGGTTGCAATAAGGGGTGCTATCGGGTGTAATGGCATAGCCAAGCACTGCCACCAATGCAAACAGCACTATCACCACAAGACTTGCCATGGCCATTTTATCTTTTCTAAAACGTTTCCACACTAAGGCATTGAGCGATGTGCCGGCACTTTCCCAATCCTTTTTCAAGAACGAGAACTTATACCATTTCTTTTTATCTTCCAACACTTTATTATCTTTCATACATTTATATTCGACTTTGGCCATTGGCTGTTGGCTGTTGGCTTATCTTTAGACTTTGGCTGTTAGCTAATAGCCAACGTTTAGTGGCAAACTACGAGATAAAAAGACTACGAGAACTTGCTGCTATGCAGACTTGGAGTCTCGTAGTCTTATAATCGAACACGTTTCTATTTAAAATATTCTACTCCGCTTTCGAATATCAATTGGTTTTGATTGCCATAAATGTTTATAGCCACGGCATTGCCTATACGTTCGCTGTGGGCCATCTTGCCAAACACTCTGCCGTCGGGCGAAGTGATACCCTCTATAGCCATATACGAACCATTCATATTGTAGCCATCTTTCATAGTTGGGCAACCTTGCAAATCAACATATTGAGTAGCCACCTGACCATTTGCAAACAGTTTATCCAACCATTGCTTAGGAGCCACAAAACGACCTTCGCCGTGTGAAATAGGCACTGTATATACCCCACCCAATTCGGCTTTTCTAAGCCATGGCGACATGTTGCTTACCACTTTTGTGTAGGCCATCATGCTTTGGTGGCGTCCTATTGTGTTCATTGTAAGTGTTGGCGAATCGGCTGTTTGAGGCAATATTTCGCCGTGAGGCAACAATCCCAATTTGATAAGAGCTTGGAAACCGTTGCATATACCCAACATAAGGCCATCGCGTTGTTTCAAAAGGTTCATCACCGCATCGGTTACTTTTGGGTTGCGGAACACCGAGGTAATAAACTTGGCGCTTCCATCGGGCTCGTCGCCACCGCTGAAACCACCGGGTATCATCACTATCTGTGCATTGTTGATAGCCTTTACAAAGTCGTCGACCGACTCGCGAATATCTTGCTCGTTTTGGTTGCGGAACACTACCAATTCGGTATCGGCACCTGCACGGCGGAAGGCTCTCATCGAATCATATTCGCAGTTGGTACCCGGAAATACAGGGATAAACACCTTTGGTTTGGCCACTTTGTGTTTGCACACATATATGTCTTTGGCATCAAACACAGGAGTATTTATAGCCGCTTTGTCATCAGATGTAGTGGTTGGGAACACTTCTTCCAATTTGTTTACCCATGCTTGCAATGCCTCGTCTATCGAGATTGTAGTATTTTTGTAGGTAAACATATTATTGTCTATTACATTGCCTATAACCTTAACGGCAAATCCCAACGCATTTACATCGCCGGCTTCCACTTCCAATATTATAGCACCATAGTTTTTGGCGTATAGTTCTTGTTCCGACAAATCGTTGCTCAATGTTACACCCAATTTATTGCCGAAAGCCATTTTGCTTACAGCTTCTATAGTACCGCCAAAACCTATTGCGTAGGCCGATAATACTTTATTATCCAATATAGCCTTGTGCAGTTTGGCATACATATCCATAGCTTCGCCATAGATAGGCATATCATATTCATCTTTTGGTATATCCATACGTACCAATACAGTGCCGGCTTTCTTAAGTTCGGGGGTAACTATATTGTTGGAACTTGTTACATCTACAGCAAACGACACCAATGTAGGCGGAACATCTATCTCATTGAAACTACCCGACATAGAGTCTTTGCCACCTATCGAAGGCAATCCCATCTTCATCTGAGCGTTGTAGGCACCAAGCAAGGCGCTGAAAGGCTGTCCCCAACGATAAGGGTCGGCACCCAATTTCTTAAAGTATTCTTGGAAAGTAAGGCGTATCTTCGACGCATCGCCACCCGATGCCACTATCTTGGCCACCGACAACAATACTGCATATCCGGCACCATGATATGGGCTCCAAGTAGAAAGATATGGGTCGAAACCATAGCTCATCATGGTTACGGTATCGGTAGCACCTTCCAATACAGGAAGTTTGGCTATCATGCTTTGTGTAGGAGTAAACTGATATTTGCCACCGTAGGGCATTGTAACGGTGCCTGCTCCTATACTGCTGTCGAACATTTCCACCAATCCCTTTTGCGAACATACGTTCAAATCGCTAAGGGTATCAAGCCACAATTGTTTTATATCTGCAGTATTCTTTGTTTCGGCAAAATAGTTGTTATCCTTCGAAGGCATATCCACCTTTACATCCATTTCCTGATGAGCACCATTGGTGTCCAAGAAAGCACGCGAAAGGTTTACTATCTCTTTGCCACGCCATACAAGCACCAAGCGAGGTTCTTTGGTAACTTCGGCTACTACCACAGCTTCCAAATTTTCCTCTTTGGCGTAGGCCAACATAGCGTCTACATCTTTGGGATCTACCACTATGGCCATACGTTCTTGGCTTTCGGAGATAGAAAGTTCGGTACCATCGAGACCTGTATATTTTTTAGGAACTTTGTCTAAGTTTACACGCAAACCATCGGCAAGTTCGCCAATAGCCACCGACACACCGCCGGCTCCAAAGTCGTTACATTTCTTTATCAAAGTAGAAACTTCCTCACGACGGAACATACGTTGTATCTTACGCTCGGTGGGAGCATTACCCTTTTGCACCTCGGCACCGCATGTTGTAAGCGATTCGGAGGTGTGAGCTTTGGACGAACCGCTGGCTCCTCCTACTCCATCGCGACCTGTGCGACCGCCCAAAAGGATGATAACATCTCCAGGATCGGAGCTTAAACGCTTAACGCAACGGCGAGGAGCAGCACCCATAACGGCACCTATCTCCATACGTTTTGCCACATAGTTGGGGTGATAAATCTCGTTTACCAAACCGGTGGCCAACCCTATTTGGTTGCCGTATGAGCTATAGCCATGAGCAGCCACGGTTACTATTTTGCGTTGAGGCAACTTGCCTTCCATGGTTTTATCCATAGGCAAAGTGGGGTCGGCAGCCCCTGTTACACGCATAGCTTGGTATACATACGAACGTCCCGAAAGGGGGTCGCGTATGGCACCGCCCAAGCAAGTGGCAGCACCTCCAAAAGGTTCTATCTCGGTAGGGTGATTATGAGTTTCGTTCTTAAAGCTGATAAGCCATTCTTCTTCGTTGCCATCAATAACAACAGGCACCACTATGCTGCAGGCATTAATTTCGTCCGACACCTCTTGGTCGTCGAGTTTGCCCATAGCTTTGAGGCGTTTGGCAGCCAAAGTGCCCATATCCATAAGGCATACAAACTTATCGTTGCGACCCACATATTGGTCCTTGTGGTCGGCAAGATATTCAACGAAAGCCTTTTCGATAAGAGGTTTGTAGTAACCTTCGTCCAACGAGATGTTTTTAAGTTCGGTGGCAAAGGTTGTGTGGCGACAGTGATCGCTCCAATAAGTGTCCAACACACGTATTTCGGTCATCGAAGGATTGCGTTTTTCTTCGCCTTTGAAATAGTTTTGGATATGTATAAAATCTTTAAAAGTCATAGCCAACGAAAGGGAGTCGTATAGTTTTTTCAACTCATCTTCGGGCATATCCTTAAAGTTTTCTACTATAGCCACATCGTCGGGGTCGTCGAACTTTGTTTCCAACGTTTCGGGTTTCACCTCGTTGGTAAATCTCGAATCGACCGGATTGATACAATAAGCTTTAATATCTTCTTTTTGTTTATCGGTCAAAACAGCTGATATAACGTATGTTACAGCAGTTTTTATTATAGGCGATTCTTCCTCGTTAAGCAGTTTTACACATTGTTCTGCCGAGTCGGCACGTTGGTCGAACTGTCCCGGCAAAAACTCTACCGAAAACACAAAGTCGCCATCACTTTTTGGGAAATCATCTTCGTAAACATCGTCAACCGGTGGTTCCGAAAACACTGTTACCAATGCTTTGCGATATGTTTCCTCCGAAATATTTTCGATATCATACCTATTAAGTACTCTTACTTTATCGGCTTTGATATTCAAATAATTGTTCATTTCTTCGAACAACTCCTTTGCCTTAACGGCATAATCGGATTTCTTTTCTACGTAAATACGTCTTACTCCGTTCATATTATTTAGTATTTTATTTCTATCTTATTTTTAGTTTATCGGCCTACCCACAGGGCAAAAGACGACACCGATACGACAAAATAAATACATTTTGCCCACTACCCGAAACCGCTAAAAGCAAACAAGCATTTAGTTGTCAAAACATTAGACAAAACCTATCCTATTCTATCAAAAAACAAAGATAAGATTTTTTTGGTTAGTTTGCCAAGTATTCGGCACTAAAATCACGAAAATATATCAAAAAATAGTTGATAACTATCTCTGTTTTCTTCTATCTATGTGATAAACAAGTTGGTGCAGTGGTACCCAATAACAGCCGATATGTTTATTACCTACCGGATATAAGATTGAAACACCCTCCATAAAAAAGTTTACAACAGGTGGGTTAAAATGTATTTTCACCCCTGCAAAAGTATATCCCAAGGCTTGGGATATTCGTCCCAAAGTTTGGGATATAGAATTAGTGGGGGTAAAAATAAGTTTTATGGCGGAGGTAATAAACTTTTGAGGCAGGCTTCCGGCACTTCAGCCCAACGGATTGCTTATCGCCAATTTCCCTATAGCGGAAATCAAAACGCCCCGAAACAAAAAAAAGAGAGCGACTACCCTTAGGGTAGTGCACTCTCCTTTAGGCAATTTCTAAAAAATGCTTTGCATATTATTTGCGGAATGTTGACCTTGTTGAAGTTGCCTTTATTAAGGCAATCAAACATTATTTCTTTTTGTTTTTTTCTTTCTCGGCTTTGTATTCTTCCATTGCTTTTTTGCGTTTCTCTTCTACACTTTTGAGATAATCATCACGTTTCTTCTTCATTTCGGCTTCGTATTTATCCATTTCGGCACGTTGCTCGGCAGTCAGAATAGAATCTATTTTCAATTTTATTTTATAAAAATTCTTTTCTTTTTCAGCTTCAAGCCTCGACTTCATATCAATAAGCGGAAACAATGCCTCTGAAACATCTTCTTTCATTGCCAATAATGATTCGATTGTTTTTTCCAGCTGCTCTCTATCTTTGCGATATTTTTTCATATATTCTTTGTTTTCTTTCGAGAACTTATGCAATGCTTCTCGTTGATTATCGGTAAGATTTGTCAACACCACCTCTACCTGCTTTTCGTATGGCTCAAACCGATAACGCATAGCCTTTTTATATTCTTCTTTTTGAGCATTAACCTGCCCTCCAAATAGAAACATACAGCATATTCCTGCAATAATTAAAAAGTTTCTTTTCATGATAATAAAAGTTTTTATGTTAGACAATTAATTTATTCTTCGTAATTTTCGAGAAAATACTCTATTGCGTCCAATTCGTTGTACGACAAGTATTGGTTATTATAGCCATACACATCGTCAAACATACTGGCTATAGCCTCGTTTTGCAACTCTACACTATTGGTGTATGCCACCTTTTTTTGCACCAGCAATAGCAAAGCCAACGTTGCAGCCACCGACAACGATATTGTGGCTATTTGTTTAAAAGTAATTTTCTTTGGCTTTGGTTTTTCAATATTTTGGCTGTTTTCTATAGTCTGCATCACATCAGACACCACATTCACCTTTGTAGGATAATTGTTAGTTTTTATATAGCCAAGCATATCGTTGTAGTTTTTCAACTTTGTGGCACAATGCTTGCACTCAAGCAGGTGCTTGTTCATATCATCGGTCAGCGTATCGCCACACTGCCATTGTTTCAAAAAATCTTCACATTTCATAGCCTTATTATTTTTCTGTAAGTATCTTTTTCAAATTCTTTTTAGCCCTGAATATAAGCGTTTCCACCTTCGACAAACTCACACCCATAGCCTCTGCCACATCTTTATACGACATATCTTCGAAGCAATGCAGAGTCAGAGCGACCTTTTGTTCGTATTTCAGTTTAGTTATTGCCGAATGCAACTCTTTCACTTTTTCTGCATTTATCAAATCTTCGTCGAGCGAAGGAGTGCAATAATCCTCATCTACAGCATTATTCCAAATTGTATACCTCTTATTCTTGTTTAATGTTTTAAACACCACATTCAGTGTTATCTTATATATATAGGTGCTCAGTTTTGATTCGAATTTAAACCTCGGCAACGAAAAATACAATTCTACAAACACAGCCTGAGTAGCTTCTTCCACATCAATGCTATCGCCTGCCAGCTTGTAGCACAAATTGGCCACCAACTGCTGATAACGCTCCACAATATCGGCATATCTCTGTTTGTCGCCATTCAGTATAGCTTGTATTATTTCGTATTCCATAATATTTTCATTCACGACAATATGTACCTTATGCACCCAAAAACTTGCAACAGTCGGCAAAAAAAGAAGCACAACAGATAAATATTTTTCGACAGGAGGGGGGCTAATACGAAAAAAAATTGTACCTTTGCCGAATAATATAATATGTGGCCGAAGATGAAAAACAAACTGATAATACATATACCTACCAACAATACCGAAGAACGATTATACGCAATAAAAGTTCTGATAAAAAATATATTAGGATTGGAGTACACGATAGAAATCAATTGTGGTGTAACCGACACTTATATCTGTTTTGGCGGTAAAACTATTTGCATAAAAGATCATTTTTTTGGCCGTTACACCCAACCTCTCTCCTATCTTTCGGCAGAAAACATGCCTACTCCGAAGTACTTTTCTTTTATTTTTTCTTCCGAAGAAATCACCCCCGTTTTATACGGGAACGATGAATGCCAAATAAACGACAATAATATTATATGTGGGATAGACATTATAGCATCGGCCTACTTTATGCTAAGCCGCTGGGAGGAATATGCCGACAAACGCCGCGACGAGCACGACCGCTTTGTAGGCAAGTATAGTACAGCATACAACCACAACTTTTTGCATCGCCCCATAGTAAACGAATATGCCGCCATAATATGGAATATGCTTAAACATCTGAATTTTGATGGCAAAGCCGCAGAAAACAAATTTGAATGCCATATCACTCACGATATAGACATACTTCGGTCCAACAGTCGACTTAAATCGATGATAGGCGACATGGTGAAACGCCACGATATAAAACTTGCCCTGTCGCGACTGCTACCACCATACACCGACACTGCAAACACTTACGACTTTTTGATGACACAAAGCGAAAGCATAGGCAAACAATCTACATTCTACTTTATGGCCGCCGACTATAGGCCGGAATACTTCCTATACGAAGGATATTTGCACAAAAAGAAATTCAAAAGGCTGATAGCCGAAATAAAACAACGACAACACATTATAGGCTTTCACCCCGGATACAACACCTGCACAAGCCAACGCCGCTGGAGCGAACAAAAAACAAACCTCGAAAAAGCAAGCGAAACAAAGATAACACTATGCCGCCAACACTTTTTGCAAATAGAGATACCATATACATTTAATATATTAGAGGAAAACCATATCAGCCACGACAGCACCTTGGGATACCCCGACTGCGAGGGCTTTAGGTGTGGAACAGGAAACGAATTTAATGTATTCGACTTCCTCAACCGAAAAGAATTGAATGTAAAAGAACGTCCTCTGATAATAATGGACACCTGCATTCGCAATCAAAACCTTACAATGAACGAAACAGAGAAAATATATACCCACTACATAGATATATGCAAAAAATATAACACACCTATAACAATATTATTTCATAATTCGAGTTTCGATAACTACCATTGGAAAGGATGGCGAGAATTATACACCCGAATAATAACCCAATTGAAGTAACCTGAATGAAACAAGCATTATTAATAGTAGACCATTTTCCACCATCGTTTGCACCACGAATGGGCTACCTTGCCAAATACCTCAAAACATTAGGCTGGACAGCCCAAGTGTTTTCGATACGGCACCCAAGCAAGATAAACAAATTCGACAACTTGGTAGGATACGTAGATGCCGAAGAAGTGGCTATGCCCACATACTGCAACCATCATGGAGCAAACCGATTGATAATAGAATTAGGAGGACGTTTTTTGGGAGGACGCACCTGGAGCATACACGACCAAAAGATGTACAAGCACGTAATGAAAAACATTGCCGACAAGAAGTTCGACATAATAGTGTGTTCTACAGCCAGCTTTTTTCCATTAAACTGTGCCTACAAACTATCCAAAAAACTAAACATACCAATAGTATTGGACTTTAGAGACATATACGAGCAAGATCCATACGTATACAGCACCAAAGGCTTGGGGGGACTATTGCGGAAAACACAAATAAAACAACGAAACAAGATTATCGGCAAGTCGTATGCCACTACCACAGTGTCGGAATGGCACCGAGAATACCTATCGCAATACAACCCAAACACACATTTAATATATAATGGTTTCGATGAAGAATTGTTTTCGCCACGCGATGAAGCACCCACACATCAGTTTAGCATCACCTATACCGGCAGTGTGGCACCCACCGACTGCATAGGTTCGCGAGACCCCGAACTATTCTTCAAAGCCATACAAAGCCTTCATGCAGAAGGCAAAATAGATCCGAAAACATTTTGTGTAAACTTTTACACCGACAATGTAAGCCAAGTATATCTTGCCAAAACCATTGCTAAGTACAATATCGAAAGCTATGTACACATACACGATTGGGTGTCGTCAAAGGAAATACCTGATATTTTGGCACACAGCAACGTGTTGCTAATACTTGTAGCAGCCCAAAACACCCACGGAGTGATGACAACAAAGCTATACGAGTATATGGCGATGAAAAGACAAGTTTTGTGCGTACCCGAGACAAATGGTCCCATAGGCAAAATAATAGCCCAAGCCCAAGCAGGCTACACTTTCGATAACCAAACGGACATACAAAACTATTTGGAAGAAAGCTACAATAAATGGAAGAAATCGGGGATGGTGCCATGTGTCACTGATTGGGATTATGTGAAGCAGTTTTCGCGACAATTGCAGGCCAAACAATTTGTTGAAATATTCGAGAAAGCAGTATCGGAAAATTTAAAAGAAAAACAAAACTAATAATCAACACATTAGAACATCGAAAGTAAAAAAAAATTACTTTTCTGCCGTTAAATAGAAAAATTATATGTTACTTTGCAAAATCAAAACGATTATAAAATACAATGTCTTCTACGCATTAATAAACTGATAAATAGAAGCATTACACAAAACTAAGAAAATAGATAAACAATATCAAAAACTAAATATTACAATACATGCCGAAGAATTTAGTAATAGTAGAGTCTCCTGCGAAAGCCAAAACCATCGAAAAGTTTTTAGGTGCAGATTACGAAGTAAAATCAAGCTATGGACATATCCGCGATTTAGCGAAGAGCGAAATGGGTATCGACATAGAAAACAACTTTGAACCACAATATATAATAACCGACGACAAACAAAAATTAGTCAACGACCTAAAGAGAGCAGTTTCAAAAGCCGATATGGTGTGGTTGGCATCCGATGAAGACCGCGAGGGAGAAGCCATAGCATGGCATTTAAAAGAAACACTAAAACTAAATGACAACAAAATACAACGTATAGTATTCAACGAAATAACCAAAACAGCTATACTAAACGCCATCAGCACACCTCGTTCGATAGATATGAACTTGGTAAACGCCCAACAGGCTCGTCGCGTATTGGATCGTTTGGTTGGTTTTGAAATATCTCCCATACTATGGAGCAAAATAAAACCCTCGTTGTCGGCAGGTCGTGTGCAAAGTGTAGCAGTACGACTTATAGTGGAACGCGAAGAAGAAATACGAAACTTTAAATCGCAATCGTTTTTCAAAACCATTGCCGTATTCGACATACCAAAAGAAAAGAAGACATTGAAGGCCGAATTGTCTCAACGTTTCGACAACGAAGCCGACGCTTTGAAATTCCTCGAAAGCTGCAAAGACGCTACATTTGTAGTAAACAGTGTAGAAAAGAAAGCAGCCAAAAAAGCACCTGCACCACCTTTCACCACCTCCACCCTACAACAAGAAGCCAGTCGCAAATTAGGTTTTTCGGTAGCACGCACCATGCAAGTGGCTCAGCAGCTATACGAAAACGGATTTATCACCTACATGCGTACCGACTCGGTAAACCTTTCGACCTTGGCACTCGGCATGGCCAAAGAAGAGATAACCAAAATATACGGAAAAGAATATCTTAAAACACGCAAATATCAAACCAAGAGCAAAGGTGCACAAGAAGCACACGAAGCCATACGCCCTACCAACCTATCGTTTCAAACAATAAACGCCGATATATCGCAAAAACGATTATACGAGCTTATATGGAAACGCACCATAGCCTCGCAAATGAGCGATGCCGAGATAGAAAAGACCGTTATCAACATCAATATCTCGTCGCGAAAAGAAAAGTTTGTAGCCAATGGCGAAGTAGTACTATTCGATGGCTTCTTGAAAGTATACATGGAATCGACTGACGATGAGCAAGACGAAAACATCGAAAACATGTTACCTCCATTAACAGAGGGTACAGCCTTGGCATTAAGCACCTGCGAGTCGACCGAACGCTTTACCCAACATCCGGCACGCTACACCGAAGCCAGCCTCGTTAAAAAGATGGAAGACCTTGGCATAGGTCGCCCTTCTACATACGCTCCCACAATATCCACAATACAAAAAAGAGAATATGTGGTGAAAGAAGACCGCGAAGGTAGCGAACGCAACTATGCAGTGATGACACTATCGAAAGGTGCAATAGCAAAGACCTCAAAGAAAGAAAAAACAGGATACGAAAAAGGAAAGCTATTCCCTACCGATATAGGATTTTTGGTAAATAATTTCTTAGTGGAACACTTCTCTAATATTATGAATTACAACTTTACCGCTATAGTGGAAAAAGATTTCGACGAAATAGCAATGGGCAACAAAGAGTGGCGTAATGTAATATCGGAGTTTTACTATCCTTTCCACGAAAACATTCTTCAAACCAAAGAAAAGTCGAAACGCACAAGTGGCGAACATCTTTTGGGCATAGACCCCAAAACAGGCAAAAACGTATATGCCAAAATAGGTCGTTATGGATCTATAATACAAATAGGCGAATCCGGCACCGACGACAAACCTTCGTTTGCCTCAATGAAACGCGGACAAAGTATAGAAACCATTACATTGGAAGAAGCATTGGAACTATTTGTATTGCCCCGCAATGTAGGTAATCTCGACGGCAAAGAAATGGTGGTATCGATAGGTAAGTTTGGACCATACGTAAGATACGACAACAAATTCTATTCGCTCGACAAAACCGATGACCCATATAGCATTACCAAAGAACGTTGTATCGAAATAATAGATAAAAAACTTCGTATCGAAGCCAAAAAAAGAGAATTGGAACAACTACTACCAATAGGATTAGGTTATTATCGAGACGAAGGAGTGTTTGTAAACGTTGGCAAATATGGACCATACATAACACACGACAAAAAGAACTATAAACTTCCAAAAGGCACCGACCCACTATCGGTAACATTAGATGAAGCTGTGGCACTGATAAACAAGCCTAAAAAGAAGAAATAATACAACAAAGCACTTTGCTTTAGGACAACAATCCCAAACAAAGTGCTTTTTTATATGTTTCATATACAACCACAACAATAGTGTATATGAAACATATTTTTTATCATATCGTTTTGCTATCAGCAATATGCATGCCGCTCAAGAGCATGTCGCAATGCGAGCCTTGGTGCCAAGGCGAAGGAGGCTACTATATCACATACAACGCCTATCCCCACTCGCTGTGGTGGCACAGGCATCAAAAACAAGAGGTATATAAAGAACCAAGCCTGGGACGCTTTTTCGACAAACGACAACGCAACAACATAGTGCCCATAGCCACCCCTCCGAGTATAGAATCCAATACTCAATATTACTACGGATCCGGCATTTTTTATATCTACAACCAAGGCGGATATGTGGCAGTGCCTGCACCTATAGGATACACCGTGCCCGACATTCCTTACAACTCGAAAAAGATAATATACCACAACGAGCCGTATTACTACTATTCGGGAAATTTCTTTATCGAAAACCAAAACAACTATTATACCACAGTGGAACCGCCTGTGGGAATGACAATAAGCGAAGTGCCACAAAACTCGATAATGCAAAACAATGGCAATGGCGATATTGTTTTCCGCTATGGCAACACCTACTACCAACCTATATATGTGTATGGAATGATATATTACCGAATAATTCATAATTAACAATCATATAAGCCATGAAAAACAAATATCTTGTAGCAACAATAATATTGCTTGCAATATTGCCTGCACTATGCTATGCACAAACCTATCGTGGACATCGTGGGCAACCACGCTCAAGAGTAATGCCCACCCAACGCGTTCCCAATCGTCCGCTCAACCCTCGCCCACCCGCTATGCACCGCCCGCCTGTTCATAACGCACCACGACCTCATAGGCCTTCATACCGTCCTCCTCGTCCTATACATTTCAACCCTATCTATCATCAACGATATTGGTATCATCACCCTCATTCGTATAACTGGGGTGCTAACTGGATTCCCATAGGCACCATAGTGTCCACTATTGCTGCAGCCTCGGTGGCAACCGCAATAGCCGAAAACGCTACTCAAACACAACCGGTATATTACAACGATGGGGTGTTTTACCAACAAAACACCGATGGATATATAACCATAACGCCGCCGGTGGGATATGCAGTACCATCTATTCCGCAAAACAGCGTTATGCTGATGTGCAACGACAACACTTATTACTACTACAACGGCACCTTTTACCAAAAGCAAAACAACAACTATATTGTAGTATCGCCTCCAATAGGTTGCATAGTATACAACCTACCAAGCGAGGCTCAAGAAATAAACCATAACGGATTAGTATATTACTACTACAACGGCACATACTACCAACCTATAAACGACAATAATAACCCCGCATATCAGATAATAGAGTGATGAGCTTTGAGCTTTGGATGACTGCTCACCGCTTTTTAATCTTATAGCCTACAACTGCCACTATGATAGACATAACGGGGCTGAGGATATTGAAAAAACAGTATGGCAGATACGAGAGTGTGGCCACGTTGAGGACGGTAGCCTGCGTCATTCCGCAGGAGTTCCAGGGTATAAGCACACCGGTAACGGTGGCCGAATCCTCGGTGGAACGGCTCAAAAGGCGGGGCTCATAGCCTTTCTTGTCGTAGAAGTCTTTAAACAAACTATTGGTCAAAATGATGGACAAGTATTGGTCGGCGAGGCAAACGTTGCAAAACAAACCCGTAAACACCGTCGACGACACCACGGCGGCACGCCGGCGTATATGGCGTATTATCATTCGGGTAATACTATGAATCATTCCGCTGCCAAGCATAACACCACCAAAACACACTGCACAGATGATAAGCCATATAGTGTTGAGCATTCCTGCCATACCACGTGTGGCCACCAATGTGTCGAGCATATCATTGCCGGTGCTAAGGGTAATATGGCCGTATATGGCCTTAAACACCGCCACAAAGCCGTCGGCAAACGACAATGTAGCATTTTGGGCTACAGCCTGCATAACCTGAGGCTGCAAACACACCATGGCTACCACCGCAAACACCATGGCAAGAAACAAGGTAACGAGTGCCGGCAGCCTAAAAGCGATAAGCACACCCGTAAGCAACGGCACCACCAGCAGCCACGGCGAAATGGTAAACGAGTTTTGCAAGGCTTGCAAAAAGTCCGCAATCATAGCATCGTCCGATACGGTGGTGGTAAACCCCGCCACAAAGAATATAACGATACTGATAACGAAAGCCGGCACTGTGGTTATAAGCATATACCGTATGTGCGAAAAAAGGTCGGCACCGGCTGATGATGACGCCAGAATGGTGGTATCGGACAAAGGCGATATTTTGTCGCCAAAGTAAGCACCCGATATCACCGCACCGGCTATCCAATGAGGGTCGAAGCCTTGGCTTTGGCCTATACCCACAAGGGCAATACCTATGGTGGCTATGGTGGTCCACGAGCTACCAACGAGCAGCGACACCAACGCACTTATAACACAGCACGTAAGCAAAAACACCTTGGGATTGATGATTTGCAGGCCGTAGTAGATAAGCGTAGGCACCACACCGCTAAGCATCCATGTGCCGCTTATGCCGCCAATAAGCAGCAGCATAACTATGGCCGACGACACATTGCGAACCCCATCTACCAGCGAGGTCTCAAGCACATGCCACCGCACCTTGTAAACAAGCATGGCAATGGCCACACACACAGCCGATGCCACCAACAGCGATACCTGGCTTGCTCCCTCCAAAGCCGAACTGCCAAAATAGCGGATAACAAAAAACAGCATAAGCAGCAGCACCGCAAAGGGTATCAGTGCCGCAGAGGCCGGTATCATTTTTTCGTCTTTCTTTTCCATAGGTTATTGCCTGATATTAAAAACATCTTTAATAACCAACAACGGGAGCAAAAGGTTTAAGGCAACTTCCAAAGATTCCACGTTTAGTAAATAAAAAAGCGAAGCTTTAAATGCTCCGCTTTTTTTATTGTTAGATGTTATGTCGTTATTCTGAAACCGGGCGAACCGTACGCCTGCCGGGGAAATTTTGCCACTCCACATCGTGGTTGCCACTGCCGAAGTAGAGGTAGTAGGCGAGGTAGGTAGTATAGCTCTCGTAGGGCGTGGAACTCCAATAGAGGCCCTCATCACCAACGAAGTAACGCGACGACCCGTTGCTGACGCCCGCAGCAGGAAGAAAGATACTATTGCCATTGGGTCCCGTTACTTTATAACCCTTTACGCCGCTTTGGCTGGTCCATGTCCAGCTACAGAAATCCGCTAACTCTGATAATTCCTCTTTTGTAGGTAATCTCCAGCTGCCTCCCCAGTACTTACAACACTCTAAAGCTTTCTTAAAATTCATGTATGTTCCATACTCTTCGGGAGTTGTCGCCCCAAAGTTGCATGTAGCCCATTTCACACTTAACCCTAAATCAACATATTCATGACCATTAATCTTCTTCGATTGGGAAACGGAATTAGACGATGAAGATGATTGTTGCTGATTTATCGCTATCTTGGCTGCTAACTTCTCTGCTATAGTCTTCATCGTGTTTCTATAAGATGTTCCTGATGCCCAAGTAGCCCCCTCTGCAGCTTGTATGGTGCCCGACTGTACATTTATAACTCTTACATCAATATTGTATTGTCCTGCAACTATATTAATATCCCCAACGACAACATTAGAAACATTGAGTATTCTTCCAATAGATACCATCTGCGACTCTGTATATTTGCCTCTTTGGAAATTCTGCTCGTCTATGGCTTTATCTATTTGTGTTCTTTCTACTCGGGTGTATCCTTTTGGCGAAAAATAGGTGTTAAAAATAGCTGAGATACCTTCAACATCTGCCAACGATACTCCCACACCGGCGTTGAAATCCAATACAGCTATTCGCTGTGCATTACATATAATGCACAATTGTAACAGAATTAAAATCAATAATGTTCTTTTCATTTTTTTATGTGTTTTATTAGTTAATGAATTAATTTCTAATCTTATAAACAGTATAGACACTGTTGTAAGCGTCTATACTGTTTTTTGTTTCTTTTATCCTGCGAAGCCACCGTCGTCGTTGCCACCGCCCGGTGTGGTGCCGCCGCCGTTGTCGTCGCCTTCATCGTCGTCGTCGTCAGGAAGGTCGGGGGCGGTTTCGTCGTCGTAGTCGTATATGTCTATCACCTGCATCGATATCTTTTTGGCATCAGAGGTGAGGTCGGTGGCAGGAACATATTGTATGCCTACGCTTTTGATGGTGGAAAGGTCGCATTCTTCTTTGGTGGCCACTGCTTTCACCGATATTTTAGGCATCAGGCTGCCAAGCACTCCAAGGTCCACTATGCGGCCT
>JAFWZP010000105.1 GCA_017522255.1 Bacteroidales bacterium
TGTGAAAAGAATACAACGCCTCGCCTATGGCTATCCCAGCCTTTATAGTTACTGACTAAGGGTGTTAGAGGAATGTGGCTACATCGTGATATGAAAAATCAAATTCCACATTATTTGGGCTTGATCCATAAGTTGCTGAAATCCAGGCTCAAAAAAAGGAGCGGTCGTTACCATTTTGTCTTGGTTACGACCGCTCCCATAATAGCCTTTTTGTGAATGTGATTTTTGGCAAATCCGATGCGTTGTGTATAAATGTCTTACAAAAATTGATGCTGTTTCTGAAAATTACCCTAAAATTCGGCTCGATTCATAACGGGTTGCTGAAAGTTTCAGAAAAGGCTTGTTTTCAAAGTTTTACAAAACACGTTAACATTACGTGGTGGTATGATCCATATTTGATAAATTTAGGGGATATTCGTATTTTGAACACATCATCAAGAATACCCGCGGCTAGTAAACAGAGGTACTACTTTCTTTTTTATATCTGGCTGTAGACATCTGTCTATTCTTTTGCCAAACGTAGGGTAGTACCTTTATAGGCGGGAAGTATCACATTTACTCGACGATATAAAAATCACGCCAAAGTTCACCAAACAGAATAGGGTACACATAATAGCCTCCGTATATAGACCGATAGCTGTTTGAATTATATCATAAACGTGCGTTATGAGTAACAAAATAACAACTACAGTTTCGATAGTTTCTTTTATGTACAACAAATTATTCGACATCTTGTGTTTTACCATTATGATAAACGTTGATATCTCAATAATTAATAACATTGAATAGATGTCACTTTTGTCAGAGAGTCTAATTTTTTCTATCTGTCGCCAATCTAGGGTATCGCTATGCCAACAATAAATAAGATATATAAAAAAAGATGAGCACAAAAAAAATATTAACGCTCTACTAATATACGAAGCAACAAGTGTTTTATTGAATTGTGTTTTCATAAATGTTCGAATTAGGCTTAATCAATAAAAGGCTCTTCCTTGAACCTCGCTTTTTTACATTAGTAAACATGTTTGTATCTCAAGGAAGAGCCATGGAGGGTGTTATTTCTTTACAGCATCCACAATGTCCACACCGATTTCAACATAATCAATGGGGTCATTCGGAGTTGGAGAATTCGCAGGACCAGTAACTGTAGTGCCTGGCACGTCTTCTTCACGCGGGGCTGATTGCCGGCGGCATCTGTTACCGAGAGCGAGCGCCCCGCGGTATCCGTCACCGTGGTGGAAGCGTTACCGCGCCCGTCGATCTGAGTGAACACCATGCCACCTGCCGTGAAACTGCGCGTGGCGGTGGAGGTGATGCCCGCCGTGTCCTTCTGCAAAAGGGCGAAGCCATCCACCACCACCGTTACGGCGGTGATGTCCGACGTGGGCTCTGAGCTGTACCGGGTACGTTTCGTATCTGTATTATAAACGCTCCATTGTGCGGAAGTCAATCCGCGTTCGCTAACAGCAATCATTTTATTTTCCAGCGTGGGGCGGAGTATCCACTTCATCCGCACGTGTAATTTCACCAAGAACTATGGAATTATGGAAATCTTCCCCAGGGAAAAGAATACAACGCTTCGCCTATGGCTATCCCAACCTTTATAGTTACTGACTAAGGGTGTTAGAGGAATGTGGCTACATCGTGATATGAAAAATCAAATTCCACATTATTTGGGCTTGACCCAAAAAAGGCACACCGTGAA
>JAFWZP010000013.1 GCA_017522255.1 Bacteroidales bacterium
ATACGAAAATAAAAGCAAATCACAACTTTCCATCATATAACTCAAGGCGATATCCTGTTGTCTAAGACTTTGCAAAGATACGAAAATAAAAGCAAATCACAACTCCTAGAGATGACGCAGAAGATGCAGCATGGTTGTCTAAGACTTTGCAAAGATACGAAAATAAAAGCAAATCACAACAAAAAGACCCTTGTATAATTTAAGGGTCTTGTTGTCTAAGACTTTGCAAAGATACGAAAATAAAAGCAAATCACAACCGTTGATATAGATAGTAACTTTTCTATTGATATTCTTTGCCATTTTATTCTTTATTTTTTTTGCAAAAATAAAGAATAACTAACAGAAACACAAAGACATCATTCTACCAGCCGAAAAATGTTACGACAATGAAATATATTATCGCAATTACCGTAAGGCAACCACAGCCACAGCCTTTGTTGTGTAATTCATTAAACCATTCTGCTATAAAATTGAACATATCAAAATATTTTAAGTAATAACGTAATACACTATTGCTTATTGCCGACGCCACGAAAAATTCTTGATACAAGATTGTCGCTGTAGTTATCTATAATGTCCGAAAGCTGTTTCTCTTTCTTGTCGAGTGTGCCGCTTAGCCAGTCGCTTTTGCTCCACTTTATAGCGTTCTTTGGGCTACCGTTACCAACGCCGTACTCTCTAAAGTTGTCTAAGACTTTGCAAAGATACGAAAATTATTCATGCTTTATTTAAATTTGGGCGTAAGTTATCGAATTTTATTTACAAACTAAATCTATATATCACACAACTTTATGTATTTGAGTTTGTTGTTATATGTAAAAATTTTTCTTATGTCAAAAAAAGTTTGTAACTTTGCAATTGCAATTAATAGTATAATATGAAACAGAATAAAATATTACCTAGTCGAAATTCAGACTGTTATAAGTGTTCTTATTATCGTCTTGGCGGATATGATACTTGCCCGGCTTTTTATCCCGAACAAATACCTATCCAAATTCTAAACGGAAAACAAAAACATCGCAAGCCTATTGCGGGACAAAATGATGATACTGTTTTTTTAATGAAAGATGAATTTTTCTATGCTAGGGATGAATGTGTTATAGCTACGGAATAATAGTAGCAAAATTCTTTAAATTATCAATCCATTGCTTAATTTCTATAGGCAATCCTACGCCTCCTTTTTCCATATATAACACCATACATTCTGCAAAAAAATCTCTGGATGTTTTTGTTCCGTACTCAGACAACCAACCACATGTATCTTTATATTTTTTATACATTAACACCCATTCATTTCGTAAAGCAACAGCTTTAGCGTCTGAAATCTGTGTAGTTTTAAATGTTTTTCCGTTTATAGTTCCTAATAATCTATCATCAATTGTATGACCAAATTCATGTTGTACAGTATTTCTTAATACTGTTTGTTCCGAGAAAAAGATATTATGTCGTGAAAATCCATTTTTCAATTTATTTTCAATTTTATCAATCTCTTTTTGTATGTCCTTTATAATATTTTTATAATAATTATATCTCGCTTTATTTCCTATATCAAGAGCCTTTTGTGCTTCTTCTTCCCAAAATTTACAACGTCCTTTGTAGTCGTTTATTTTCTTTTTCTCATTATTTACATATTCACTTACATTTGATTTGTATGTAGAAATAACTTCTTTTGGTGCATTTGTTTTATTAAATACAGAGGGTGATATTTCCATTAAATTGCCATGTGCATGTGCAAGAGCTGACATTCTTTTTGTTCCTAATATTCTTATTTTTGGCAAATGCCATTCCTCTTGGTATTGTGCATATATTGAGCAAATCTCTTTAGCGTAATTTAATGGCACGGTCGAAAGTACTACTGTTTCAGCAATATTATTTCTTTGAACATAGTTTTCTAATTCTTTGTATGTTGTTATGTTCATTATTTCCGCTGATTTTTTACATTGTTCAATAGTATTACCATACCCTTCCGGGATAAGCTCTTCGGGCTGCATTTTGTTTAATACATCTTGTTTCATGCGTGCATTCCTTGCGTCCCAAGCTTGTTGTATAGCGTTGATAATGTCTTGTGTCCGTTCAGCGTGTCGCTGTGCTGCAATTTGCAATGGTGTAAGTTTGTTGGGCATTGGGTCTTGTGTCGAGTAGTTGTCAGTTATCCAACCGGGAATGCTTCCACCTTTTTTCTTTGCCAAATCAATACGTGCTTGGTTGTCTCTAATCCAATCAGTAAATTGCTTTGGCAAAGGTTTATTAGCGGCTTGTTGCTCCAACTTCTTAACGGCTTTAGCTTCTTTTCCTTGTTTCTTATCTTCACGGTCTTTCTTGCGAGCTTCCAATAGCTCACGAAATTCTTTTTGACTGCATGTAATAGGTATCATCACACAACGGCATTGCGGGTGCCAACCTGTCCATTTAAAAGTTTTAGGGTAACCCCCCGTCAGCTTGTCGCAAATGTCGGTTAGTGGAACAACGGTGCTTTTCCCTTTTACAACCTTTTTTGGTAGTGTGGTTTCCACTTAGTCGTATTTCGTATGCTTTAATCAGAGGTTTGTTTTGGTAGCTCTCCCATTTGTCTAACACCCTGCAAGATACGAAAATTATTCACGGTATTGTATTCTCTATTTTCAAGGCTTTGCCGGTTAGGGAAATCACATTCGTGTGCAAGCTTAGACGTGGATTGAAATTTAGTTTTTATTGCAAATAATATAACATATTAATTATGGTAACTTTTAAAAATTCCATGTTCAATGAACCATTATATGAAGATAAAAGAACTTTTGCGTGCTTGGCGTTTTTTACCGAAATCTTTCTATTTCTTTTTCAATCGCATAGCCCGCTATGCTCAATCAAAAGAAAGTAGAAATCTTTCTAGTAAAAATTCGCAAATCACTTGTAAAGCAATTTTTAGAAATTGCCTTATGAAAGATATATTACAAAAACAATACGTACTTTTCGTAACCAACAAGTACGGAAGAAATGGTAAACAATGTTTAGCAGAAGGAACATACGATGAAGTTCTAAACGTAATTATAGACAGAGAAAACTTAGACGAATACACCCGTGATATAGACGGGAAATTCTGTAAAAAATATTACAACGATGAAGTACAGGGTAAAGGGTTGTGGCTTAGTTCGCTAAGATACGGAGATATGGAATACGACAACAGACAAGGCAAAATATACACAATCGAAGAGAAAGGGGGTGCCGAATGAGAAGCGACAATAACGGCTGCTCCACATGCCCAGTAGGTACCGAAAAGTATGAGAAATTTACTATCAGAGTAGGACATAGGATTTTGACCAAATGGCAGTACGATTACCGCCATATCAACGGAGAACTATTCTCTACTGTCAAATCTTCCCTTGAGGAATGCAGACAAGCAAAAGACAGATGGCTTATCGACCAATAAGATATTTTTAGGACACGTGTTATCGGCGGACGTATTTCGGGAGTCGCTTTGAGTTTAACCGCCTTACCAAAAAGCTGAAAGTGGACCGGAACGCCTCCAAAAGTATAATTTTATTGGAGGCGTTCTTTAATTAGTTATGCAATATATCAAACATAGTTACGTTATAATTTTATGGCAAAGCAAAAATACATATATCGGCTGAGGTTTATAACGCCCCCTACAGATGAAGGAGTGTTCGATTATTACTTCTCTTCGTTGGCTGCAATATACGATGTTTTCACCGCAAAACAGGTGGGCTGTGGTGCTCAGCACTTATACAACTGCAAAGTGTCGGAAGGTAATTCCTATAAGGGTAAAAAAGCATTAGTAACCCGTGAGGTGTTACATTTGAAAGAGCAAGCCAACCCTCACTCAAAAATAATGGCAAGGACAAACGAAAAATAATAAACCAAATAAAGTTACAAGCGAGGTAAATTATTGGCACCTCGCTTGTATTTGATAAAAATAACTTGTAAAACACAAATATAAAATGATTTAGTGTAATAAAAGGCCAAAGCCTTCATTAATTGTTTAATTGCATCATTTAAAACATTAAATATCGCTATTCTATGTCATTGAAAAATATATTTAAAAAGAAAGACAAACAAGACCTTAATGAAATAAACAAAAATATCCCCGAAGCTGTAAAAGAAAAAGTCGCAGAAGTGTTCGATATTAGCTGTAGACGCATTGAGTTTATTGGAATTTATCAAGGCGAAGAAGTGTACGATTCATGCCACAATGGTCCCGGACCATACGCTGAAGGTATGCCTATTTTATTCATTTTTAAAGATGGCGTTGCTCGAATAGAGGACAGCGATCTGTGTTTTGATATTTATCATTCTCTTTTCCCTGAGAATTATCCCGATCCTGATTAAAGAGAATTACTTTATAATAAACCGACTAAACATTTTCCTATTAATTATTTTGTCATCAATTCTTCGTATTCCTATATTTGCAGCTTCTTGCAACATGGGAACTTCGCTCTTTTTAAATAACCTATCTCCCTTTTGACCTGTTTGTGGGTCGTACCATATCAGTACTCCATTTTTACGCTCAACGCAAACAACGTGTGAACGTTTTTTATTCCATTGTAAACACACTTCATAACGCCCTTCTTTTTGTGTCTGTTCATCAATAAATTGTCTGTACCAATCAATTCTTTTACCTTTGGCTTTCGTTTTTAGAATAGACGGAGAAAACATAGTGTATTCTACATTAGTTCCCAAAGCTGTTTTGAATATTTCGACAACAAATGAGCAGCGAGCAGTGAGCAGCGAGCAGTGAGGCTTCATCGGACAAAAGACTTAAGTCAAACGACTAAAGGAATCTGACTTTCGTCCTTCGACTTTAGACTTTCGACGGACAATGAGCAGCGAGCTCAAAGCTCAAGGCTCAAATTACATTACTACATTACATTTTTTGAGCAGTGAGCAGTGAGCGGTGAGGCTTCATCGGACAAAAGACTTGAGTCAAACGACTAAAGGAATCTGACTTTCGTCCTTCGACTTTAGACTTTCGACGGACAATGAGCTCAAAGCTCAAAGCTCAAATTACATTACTACATTACATTTTTTGGGGAAAGATAAGTTGCAATGCAATTGCATTCGCCCCTACAATTTTATTCGCCGTTTATTGCAAAAAGAAATCGTAAAGGGTTTGAAGGTAGGCTTTGCCGTTTTGCAGTTCGGTGTTTAAAAGGTTAGTGTCTTGTATGGTACTGCTCGATAGGCGTTTGTTTATGCCATCGTATATAATATTGCCTTGTGGCACCACCCAGCCGAAGCCCATATTGGTTTCGTAGTAGGCAAACTCTTTGCTGTAGGGGTTAAAGATATTTTTGCCTCTGTAGGCATCGCAGTCGACAACGCCCATCTGTGCTGCAAGGGTGGGATATATATCTATTTGCGAACATATTGTGCTGCATACCTTTCCTGTGTAAGCACTATCCAAAGCTCCGCCCATCCATAGCATTGGCACATGCATATATTCGGCACTGTTTACATAGTGGTTCATATAGGTGGCATGGCTGTGGTCAGACACTATCACAAACAATGTGCTGTCGTACCATGGCTGTGTTTTGCAACGTTCGATGTATTGATACAACTCGTAGTCGGAATACTTCACCGAGTTGAGGTATGGCAGGTTGTCCACGTCCCACGTTAGTTGAGGCACTTTTTTAGGTTCGTCGTATGGAGCATGTGAGCTGGCAGTGAATAGGAACGAAAAGAATGGTTGTTGCATAGTTTGCAAATCTTTGTAGCTTTCGGCAAAAAGGTATTCATCGGGAATAGAAAGTTGCCCACGTGGATATTCGGTAGGGAAGTCCTTATCTTCCATTATCTTGTTAAACTCGTTCCAAAGAATAAAAGCCCTTATGTTGCCATAACGCAAATCGCCGGCAAAGTAATAGGAAGTGTTATATCCCATGCTGTTAAACATCTTGGGCATACTACCCAAATATTTGTATAGCGAAAATATATCGGTTACATCGTGTCCCTGCATAGGTGGGAAACTGCTCATTACGCTACTCATAGCCTGCTGCGAGCGATGGCCGTTGGCATAAAATCCGGTAAACATAAGGCCTTCTTTTTCCAGCTGTGCAAAGTATGGAGTTATGCTGTCGCGTCCGCCAAGAGTGGCTATACAGTCGCCGGACCAGCTTTCGAGCAATACAAATATTACGTTGGGCTTGCGAGTGTTCAGCACCTGTATGGTGGTATCCTGCGGTGTAGCGTATATCTCTTTCAGTATATCGTTGGCTTGCTGGGTGGGCATCTCTTGGAAAGGATTGCTATCGTCCAATGTTTTGAAATGCACATAATTGAAAATGAAGTTCCACTGGGTGTTTACTGCCGCATCGTTGAGTATGGCGTGTTGCGAAAAGAACGACTGACTTTGCGATATAGGCACACCTTTCAGTCCGCCTCGCATGCCACAAAATATCAAGAATGCCAACACAATAAACATTATCGGCGACTTTATGGCACTATAACGTTGAGGAACAATAGCGGGTTTTATTACCAGTTTGCAGTACAAGTATTGAAACGCTGCCACGTAAACAGCAAAACCGATAAGCAATATTGTCAACAAGCCGGTATCCACAGTATCTATAATCTCCTTTGGGTTGCGCAAATAGAGCAACGCTTTGTGGCTTAGCTTCACCCTCCATTCGTCGTATACACCTATTTCGCCAAAGAGTATCATCGAGGTAACGATAAGCATTATCAGCATCAACGCCCTTTTTATCACGTTCCAACCTTTCCAACGGATGGCATACTGCAACGAAATAAACAACAAAAACGGAGCCGACAGCCAACAAGCAGTGGACAAGTCGAGCTTGAAAGCATTAGTAAATACCTTTATGATTTCCCCAAACGAAACGTCGGGCAAGAGGTTGGAATAAACCAAAAGAAAAACTATCCTACCTGATATGAAAAACAAAAACCAAAATAGGATAGTTTTGAGCAGTTCAATTAAATATTTTCTCATCTACTGCAAACCTTTTATATGACAATAATGTCTATTATTTGTGTGTGTATACGACCTTTTAGGAGCGATTAGAAGTTGACACCGAAACCGAATTTGATAAAGTTTTGGATTATCGATTCTTCTATTTTACTATAATTTGGGTCTGTATTTATCAGGTTTGAATTTGCCAAACGTTGCACTCTCAACGACTGCAACTGATAACCTACAAAAGCGTTGATGGCTATATTTCTATTAAAAGCGTATCTGGCCCCTATGCTTAAACCGACCATTACACCACCTTTTATCACTTCTCGTTTCATTTCTTTGTTTCCGTTTTGTCTGCCCATAGGCAAAGTGTAACCGGCAGTCAACGAAGTGTATGGTGTAACTTGGTTGCGAAGATAGTGCGAACGCAACTCGGCATATATGGGCATTTGCGAAAACACGCCTTCGGCATCGGAGAGGTACGAAACACCTATACCAAACCCCGATTGTCGGCGCCATTGCCAACCACCCGATATGTTTAAACCTTTGAGGAATACTTTTTCGGTAACATCGTATGCCATCATTACATCTGTTACACAATATATTCCGTGATATTTAAATTCCACATGTTTTGCTGCTGCTGTATATGGCAACGAAAAAGACATGGATTCGTTGGATTGCAAACACATTATGCTTTCGTTGTCCGAAAACATATCGGTGATATTCTCATTGAATTGTAACAACGATCCTTGTGCTACAACTGTTGATGCATATAATGCAATTCCGGCTACTAACGACAATATTCGTTTCATGTATATCCTATTTATTAGTTTTCTATTCTGATACGTTTAACTTAAAAAAATGTTTCTTTCCCTGCTTTTTCTTTTACGATTTTTTGAATAAAAAAACTATAGGCAATAAGGAGGGTTGCCTATAGTTTTATCTATACTATTCGATGTTTTTTAAATTCTCATCAATAATAAGTTGAGCTTCGGTGGCTGCTTGCACTTGTTCTACTGTAAATTCGGGATTGATTTCCTTTAATACTATACCTTTAGGAGTTATTTCCATAACGCCCATCTCGGTGATAATCATATTCACCTGACCTTTGGCTGTTAGAGGTAAAGTGCATTTTTTTAGTATCTTAGGATTGCCTTTGGCTGTATGTTCCATTGCCAATATTACTTTTTTTGCACCTACAAGCAAATCCATTGCGCCTCCCATTCCCGGAGTTTTTTTGCCCGGTATCATCCAGTTTGCCAAGTCGCCTTGTTCGTCGACTTGCATAGCACCTAGTATACTTACGTCTACGTGACCACCACGTATAATGCCGAAACTTGTAGCGCTATCGAACGATGAAGCACTTTCGGTTGTGCTTATAAATCCACCACCGGCATTGGTGTAGAAAGGATTTTCTTTACCTTCTTCGGGTGTAGGTCCCATGCCTATCAAACCATTTTCACTTTGAAGTATAACGTTTACTCCTTGTGGTAAGAAATTAGGAATTGCTGTTGGCAATCCAATACCTAAATTCACAACATCGCCGTCTTTTAATTCCTTTGCAGCTCTGCGTGCTATGAAATTTCTTATTTCGTTCTTGTCCATTATTATTAGTTTTTATTATTATCTATCCGTTTATTCTTTTGTCCAACTCTTGTGCAACAAACGATGCAACATTGTCGGCGTATGTGTTCATGCCGAAACCGGCATCGTAGCCAAGTTCTTTTGCCAATTCGTGGCTTATACGTGGACCACCACATACCAATATCACTTTGTCTCTCAATCCTTCGGCTTCAAGCATTTCCACAAGCTCGGTCATGTTTTGGATATGAACATCTTTTTGAGTAACGGTTTGCGATACCAAAAGTGCATCGGCTTTCATTTCAATGGCTTTGGCTATAAATTCTTCGTTAGGCACTTGGCTACCCATGTTCAATGCTTCTATCATTTCGTAGCGTTCCAAACCATAGTGACCGGCATATCCTTTCATGTTCATAATGGCATCTATACCTACTGTGTGTGCATCGGTACCGGTGCTTGCTCCAACTATCACTATTTTGCGTCCTATATGTTCTTTTATAAATTCGTCGGTTTCGTGCATATCCATTACACTGCTTTCCACTTTTGGAACATATATTGATGTATAATCAACAGTATGAGTGCAACTTCCATAGCAGTTGAAGAATGTAAATCCCTCTGTCAATTCTTTGGAGTAAACAACCAAAGGATTTTCGAATCCCATCTTTTTCATTAATTGTTTGGCGGCTTCTATGGCTTCATCGCCATTAGGTACAGGCAATGTAAAACTTACTTGAGTTTTGCCATCATTCATTGTGTCACCGTATGGTTTAATTTTGGTAAGGTCCAACGTTTTGTCGAAGTCCTTACTTTCCATGCTATATAATCCTTCGCTCATTATATGTTATCTTTTTATTAGTTATATACCTTTTATATACTTTAAATATTCAATCGATATTATTTGCTATGTTTTTTTACAACATAACCATTATTTTCAGTCTCTAAACAAAGAAGTCTTTGTGTTTTTAGCCTTATATATCTAACTTCTATTGCTTTAAAAAGTTGCATAATATTCTGTTTTGCAGAATAATATTTGTGTTGATAGTTCAAAACTTCAAGGAACAAAGATAATATTTTTATTATAAAAATGCAAGTATTTTTTTCTACTTCTTGTCTTTATGAGACAACAAACAATGCTTTTTCTTATTTGTTATCCTAATATACATTGCAAAAAAAAGTTTTTATGCTTCGATTTTATACTATGACAAAGACCGAAAAAACAATATTTCACGCTATTGGAAAAATATCTTTTGATAAGATGATGTTTATAAAAAGTTTGATATCTTTGACGCTTTTTATAAGCCTATTGCATTTCAATACGAAAGGGCAGGGGATAAGTTTTGCGACATCATTGCAAGAGGTATATAATAATAGCAATATTTTGCAAATATCGAAGCAAAAATCAGAGGTCGCAAATTCTGTAAAAAAAGGTATTAATTCGGCTTGGCTTCCATCTGTTAATGTGCTGGGAGGCTACACATGGATGAGCAATGATATAAATGTGTCGCAACAATATAAAAGTTTATTAACTCCTTTTGATGAGTATTTTGATAAGAATGTAATATCTCAAGGAATAGGTAGTTTGATATATAACTTTTTGGGCGATAAAAGTTTTACTGTCCCTATAATAGACCATCAATGGGCTTCGTTAGATGCCGTGCTGACATATCCGATATTTACAGGTGGCAAACGTTTGTGGGCAACACAGATTGGTAATGAATTAAAAAATATAGGTCAATTGGAATACCTACAAGTTAGTGATGGAATATTTCTTGCTTGGGTCGAAATATATTATGGTTATCTGCTTAGTAAACACTATGAAAATGTAAGAGAAGAGAATTACAACTCTTTGAAAAATCATTTCGAAAAGGTTGTGTCGTTTCAATCAAACGGAATAGCTAATCAGATGGATTATTTAGTGGCAAAGGTGGCTATGGAAGAAGCTGAAAGAGAATTGAAATCGGCACAAAGACACACTTCTTTTTTTCGATATTCTTTTTGTGATATAATGGGGCACGATAGTAGTTGCAATTACTATCCAATATCAACATTTTTTACATGCAAAAATCTCCCTGATATGGCTTGGTTTATTCAAAACTATCACAACTCTTTTATCATTAAAATATTAGATTCTAAAAGGAAGATAACTCAAAACACCATCAAAATAAATCAAGGAGACTACCTCCCTATTATAGTTGTATTCGGCAAACAAAACCTGGCCTCGTACAATATGCCTCAAAATCTTAGTCCTCGTTCTATAGTGGGAGCTACCTTAACTTGGAATATATTTGATGGTTTGGCTCGTGAACGGCGAATAAAACAAAGCAAAATAGAACTCGAAATAAACAAAAAACAATATATCGAAGCTGAAAATCAAGTTAAATCAAGTATACACAAAGTATACTACGAACTTCTTGATGCCGAAGAAAATATCAAAGCATTGTCGACTACATTGGAAATGACTCAAGAGTTGGTAAGAATACGAAAAGCAGCTTATAATGAGGGTATGGCAACAGCATCGGATGTAGTAGATGCACAATTGGCCAATTCAAAAGTGCAACTACTGCAGCTATCGGCACATTATCAATATGATTTAATGCTGGCCACACTTTTGACTATTTGTGGGATACCTGAATATTTCGAAAAATGGAGTATGGAACAATAATATTATGCATATATGAAAAAGAAAATAAGTTTAATAGTTTTTACGGCTATTTTGCTGATACTTTTATTGGCGTCAATTGTAGGTGTTGCTGTTTACAAAGATGATGAAACGTTGCTACAAGGGCAGATAGAAAGCGTTGAAATAAGCATATCGGGTACACTTCCCGGAAGGGTGGAGAAATACTATGTTGAAGAAGGGCAACGTGTAGAGGTCGGCGATACATTAGTGATAATATCTTCACCTCAAGCCGAAGCTAAATATAATCAGGCTAAAGCATTGGAATCGGCATCGTTGGCTCAAAACGAAAAAGTAGATGCCGGTACAAGAATACAGCTGATAAATATAGCAAAAGAAATATGGAACAAGGCAAAGTCCGACTTAGAACTAGCGAAACATACTCGTGAAAGAATGAATAAATTATACGAAGAAAAAGTGATAAGTATCCAACGTAAAGACGAAATAGATGCTTTGTATCAATCGGCTCTATCGGAAGAAAGAGCAGCTTATTATCAATATGAAATGGCAAAGGCCGGAATGCAAGAAGAAGATAAAGCAACATCATATTCGATAGTTATGGCTGCACAAAGTACCGTCGATGAGGTAGTGTCGGTGCTAAAAGATGCTGCTTTGACATCGCCAATAAGTGGAGAAGTGGGTGCAAAATATTTGAATGAAAGCGAGTTGGTTGGAGTTGGCACTCCTTTGATGAAGATAATAATGATAGATGAATGCTATTTGGTGCTGAATATACGTGAAGATATGATGCCGAATTTTAGAATGGGAGAAACAATTTATGTTGATATACCTGCTATAGATTCTAATAATATACCATTTAAAATAAATTATATCAGTCCTATGGGTAGTTTTGCTACTTGGAAATCGACGAAAGAAAAAGGTAGCTACGATTTAAAAACTTTCGAACTACATGCAAAACCTACACGCAATATAAAGGGTTTGAGGCCGGGAATGTCGGTACTGCTGTATGTCAAAAAGAAATAAGGATATTATGAAACTTTTTTTGAATGCAGTCAAACGTGAATTATACCGAATTGTAGGAGACAAAACTTATTGGTTTGCAACATTAATATTGCCATTATTTACATTGTTGGTTTTGTCTACTATATTCAATAATGGCCTTATCAGAGAACTGCCAATAGGAGTGGTGGATAATGATAATGGACAATTGTCTCGCTCCATAATTCAAGACCTCGAAACGGTGCCCGAACTTAGTGTGAAAAAAGTATATAACAATGTGCATGAAGCACAAAATGATGTGTTGAAAAAAGATATTTACGGATATTTATTAATTCCATACAATTTTGAAAAAGACATACTTGGTAATAGAGCAACACAAATACCTTTTTATTATCACTATGCATTGCTTAGTGTAGGAGGAGAGGTCTTGAGTGGTTTTTATTCTTATCTTTCAAATCTTGCTACCATGCCATTGCAAAATCTTGCTAAAAATCTTGATATGGATAAAGAAAAAATAAATGTAATAACTATGCCGGTAACCGCTGATTTTCACCCTCTCAACAATCCTTCTCTCGACTATGAGATATATTTATCGTATACTTATTTTTATGTTATATTTCAAATAATCATATTATTGACTATTGCTTATAGTATAGGTCGGGAATTTAAAGAAAATAGCATAGGCGAATGGCTTGGTGTATGCCAAAATAATCGATTTGTAGCTTTGTATGGTAAGTTGTTACCATATTTTATAATATATTCAGTAATAGCATGTTTTGCTAATTATGTATTATTTTATGTGGTAGAAATTCCATTGGCTTCAAATTTTTTATCGATTTTGTTTGCTTCGCTTCTTTTTGTTGCAGCCTCTATATCAGTGTCGGTTTTTATATTTAGTATTCATCCTAAATTGGCATTTATCATTGGTTTTATATCCATGTTCGGCTCAATGAGTGCTACGATGGTAGGGATTACTTTTCCTGTTACCTCGATGCCTCCTATTATCGACATGTTGTCAAATCTATTTCCGGCCAGACATTTCACTTTAGTGTCGCAAAACCTTTGCTACGAAAATTTAGGCATCATACATCTTTGGAAACATTATCTGATTTTGATTCTTTTTCTAATATTACCCATCATATCAATGTTTAAATTATTTTCAAATAAATTGTTGATAAGTAATCAAAAATAAAGATGATGAAAAAGATATTAAAACTTATATGGCAAACATCGAAAGCAGAGTATAAATATATTGCTTCAAATATTCCGATACTTATAGTATTGTTAGGTGGTAATGTGGGTTATGGATTGCTTTATAACTATATGTATAATCCTAACATCGTTAGGGAAGCACCTATTGCTGTAGTAGATATGGTTGACAATAAACTAAGTAGAACTTTTATTCAGAATATTGATGCTACCGAACAAGTTAATGTAGTATACGTGTTTTCGGACTATGCTGAAGCAGAAAAGATGGTAAAAGAAAACAAAATTGTAGGTTTTTTGTATCTGCCTCAAAGTTTTTCCAATTTAGGATTGGAATACAATAAAAGTAATATAATGGCATACGGATCCACTCTTTCCTTTTTAGATTTTCTTATGCTACAGGAAGCCACTACATATACACTTATAGATTTTAATGCCATGCTACGTCCTATTTATGTAAATCAACTTTCCAATAAAGACAAATTTGCTATAGCTAAACTCCAACCTATTGAAATTATTCCTAATGTTTTGTTCAATACCGAAGAAGGCTATGGTACATATCTAATGCCACCTATTTTAATAATAATAATATTCCAAACTATGATGATATGTATAAGTAGCAGTTGCGGCGACGAGCGTGAAGGTAAAAAACTTCATGTATCGAAACTAAAGTATGGGGTTGGATACAATGCTATAAGTATAGTTGTTGGAAAAGTTCTTGCATACTTCGTTATTTTTGCCATCATATCACTATTTATGTTAGGGTTGCTACCTTTGATATTTGACCTTCCTCATATAGGTCAGCCATTAACTCTCGTTTTTATGGTGATACCATTCCTCATTGCTTCATCTGCTTTTGCATTATGCTGGTTGCCTTTATACACCGACTCCGAAAAACCACTCATATTCATAGTATTCATGTCGATAATACTACTATTTTTTTCGGGAATATCGTACCCTCTTGAATTGATGCCATGGTATTGGAAAATAATGCATTATATATTACCGGCAGCATCTGCGGCACTATGTTTTGTTAAAGTAAACACTATGGGAGCCGACATATCACAAATACTCCCAGAAATAACAACACTATGGACACAAAGCATAGTGTATCTTATCATATCGATATTTGTCTGTCATATTGGGTTGAAGAAAAAACATTGGAAATAACGATGGAGTATAGATTAACGGCAATAAAAATAGAGACTTCATTCTTTAAAGAAGTCTCTATTAGATAATATAAGTCTTAAGAAGATTTATCGTTATTTTCTAGTTTTATTTTTGATAACGTTTACCAATGCTATAAGAAATCCCAATACTATAAAACCACCGGGAGCCAATACGAATGCCAACATACCGTCGCCTGTAAATTCGGGTTTGAAGCCGAAAGCCGATACATTGCCAAGTATTTCGCGTATAAGTCCTAATATAGTAAGAGCCATGGTGAAACCTAATCCCATAAACAAACCATCCATAAGCGAATAGAAAGGAGTGTTTTTAGAAGCAAAGGATTCGGCACGTGCCAATACTATACAGTTAACAACAATAAGAGGGATAAACAATCCTAAAGTGGCATACAAATCGGGCACGTAGGCTTCCATGGCCATCTTAAGTATAGTAACGAAGGTGGCTATAATTACTATAAATGCGGGTATACGCACTTTGTCGGGAATAAGGTTTTTGATACACGATATCACAAGGTTCGACATCATAAGCACAAAAGTAGTGGCCAATCCCATACCGGCACCATTGATGGCCGAAGTGGTAACACCTATTGTAGGGCACATACCCAATACAAGTACAAATACAGGATTTTCTTTTATCAATCCATTTTTTGCTATGGTACTAATCTTCATTACTTGTTTCCTCCATTTTTAAATGCGTTGTAAGCACGGTCTATAGCATCGCAGAATGCACGTGTGCTTATGGTAGCTGCTGTTATTGCATCTACATCGCCGCCGTCTTTGCTAACTGTTATATTATTTTTTTCGGGATTCATGCCTATTATGCAACCTTTACCATCTTTTTGAAACCAAGTGTCGGCTTTGGTACCCAAACCCGGTGTTTCGCCGGTTTGCAGTATTTGGTATCCGGTTATGGTGCCTTCTGAGTCGAAGCCTACCATAACGCCTATATAGCCATTAAATCCATTGTTGGTGAACGAGTTTACAGCTACTCCGACAAGCTCTTTGGCATCGTTGTAGGCATAGTTGCAGTCCAACTCTTGGTCGTCTACCATTACTTTTTTTGTTTCCAAAGTGGCAAAAGGAGGCAACACTTCTTTGATGGCTGCTTCGGTTTTTTGTTGTTGTGCTTTCTTTATCGGTTCGAGAGTTGCACTATTCATGGCTGCCGATGCTGCCGCCGACAATATTGTAACAACGGTAAGCACTACAAACATGTTTAGCAACGACGATTCTAACTTTTTCTTTGCCATATTCAAATCCTCCTATTTTGCAAAACGTTTTGGTTTAAATCCTTTGTTGATAAGTGGGGTAACAGAGTTCATAAGCAGTATAGCAAACGATACTCCTTCAGGATATGCTCCCCATGTGCGTATGATGATTGTAAGCAATCCGCAACCTACGCCGAACACTATTTGTCCGGATTTAGACATTGGTGATGTTACCATATCGGTGGCCATAAACACTGCTCCTAATAGCAAACCACCTGTAAGTATGTGGTACATTGGTGCTATGTATGATGCAGGTGCTATCCAATGCAGTATGCCTGAAAATATAAATGCCGATAGTATAAACGATACCGGAATATGCCACGAAATAACTTTGCGACACAATAGATATACACCACCTATGATTATTGCTATAGCCGACACTTCACCAAGTGAGCCTCCGTGTTGACCTATAAGCATAGTCCAATAGTCGGGTAGGTGAAGGCTGCTGATATCGCCGGCTTTAACAGCTTCTTTTATCATAGCCAAAGGAGTTGCTCCTGTGGTAGCATCGGTTGCACCGGCTGTAGCATCGACCAAACTTGCAAATACGGCTTTGGCTTTGGGCCATGTGGTCATTTGCACAGGAAACGATATCAATAGGAACACACGTCCCACTAATGCCGGGTTGAACGGATTCTTACCTAATCCGCCAAAGGTCATCTTGCCTATGGCTATGGCCACAAATGCTCCTATAGCAACCATCCACAATGGTAGGTTGGAGGGTAGGTTGAATGCCAAAAGCAAACCGGTTATCACTGCCGAACCATCTGATATATTGGTAGGTTTCTTTAGCAAGAACTTTTCTATAATCCATTGGAATAATACGCAACAGAATACCGATACCAAACTAACGAATAGCGCGTCTAATCCAAAAAATATCAAACTGACTATAAATATGGGAATAAGAGCTATGTTCACGTCCCACATTATTCTTTTTACCGATAGGTCGCCATGCACATGGGGCGAGCCTGATACATTTAGTAATTTCATTATCTTTAATAATTATGTTATTACCTATTTCTTTTGTTGTTGCATCATTGTTTGACGGAATTTGTTCTTTGCATAACGTATTTCGTCTAACAAGGGTTTGTTGGCCGGGCATGTAAACATGCAACATCCGCACTCAATACAATCCATTAGCTTTTCGCTTATAGACTCTTGTATTTTGTTATTGTTTATCAAAGCTGAGAATAAATATGGTTCCAATCCCATAGGGCAGGCTTCCATACATTTTCCACAGCGTATGCAATCTTTCTCTTCGGCACGAGTAGCTTCTTTTTCGGTTACTACCAACATGCTCGATGCACCTTTGGTGGTAGCTGCTTCAAGGTTTACGATGGCTTTTCCCATCATAGGTCCGCCACTTATTATCTTAGCAGTATTGTCGGGTAAACCTCCTATATGTTCAACTATATCATTGTAGCTGATGCCTATACGTATCCTGTAGTTGTGTTGGTGGGCAAGGGCTTTGCCCGTAATTGTCATTATGTTTTCGATAAGAGGCTTGTTTTTTTGTACAGCTTCATACACTGCAAGGGCTGTACCCACGTTGTTTACCACACAACCTACGTCTATTGGAAGTTTTCCGCTAGGTACACTACGACCTGTTATAGCTTTGATTAGTTGTTTTTCTGCTCCTTGTGGGTATTTTACTTTTAATGGTTCTACAATAACACCTTCGTATTGTGCTGCCATCTTGGTCATGGCGGCTATACATTCGGGTTTGTTGTTTTCGATGCCTATGTATGCTTTATCTACCCCCAAGGCTTTGCGTAATATCGATACGCCTATTACTATCTCTTCGGTGTATTCGAGCATCACGCGGTGGTCGGAAGTAAGGTAGGGTTCACATTCTACCGCATTTATTATCAAATATTCGGCTTTCTTGCCTTCGGGTATCATATATTTGATGTGAGTAGGGAATGTGGCTCCGCCTAATCCTACTATACCCATCTCTTTTATCTTGTCGACTATTTCGGATTTCGATAGTTTTATATCTTTTACTATGTTGGGAGTGAGGTCTACTGTATCAACCCATTCATCTCCTTCCACATCTATTATGATGGCATTTTTGTATATGCCAAACATATCTTTAACGCTATCTATTTTGTTCACTGTTCCCGAAACGGGCGAGTGAATATTGGCACACACAAAGGCTTCTGCCTTTGCTATAAGCTGACCCGTTTTTACCTTTTCGCCTTTTTCTACAATAGGAGTAGCAGGTGCTCCCAAATGTTGATTTAAAAATACTGTTACCTGTTTTGGCAAGGGAAACACTTCTATTGTTGCTGCAGTAGATAGTTTATTTTCTTCGGGGTGTATGCCACCTAATGGAAATGTTTTCATATCTTTATTGCTTTAGCGTCCGTTATTTATCATTAATTTCGTTTGTATCGGAAGGTTGTGTTTGTGGCTTGGGTGGAAAGTTTACAGCCACTATGGCACCGGTGGGGCATTCTGCCACACACTTGCGACACATCTTGCACTTCTTGTAGTCGATATAAGCCAAGTTGTTTTCTACTACAATGGCATCGAAAGGACATACTTTGGCACATTTGCCACAGCCTATACATGCGTTGACACATGTTTTGCGTGCTATGCCACCTTTTTCTTTGTTTACACACGATACGTATACTCTTCTGTTTTTCATTCCCTTGTTTCGTAGTTCGATAACTTTGCGAGGACATGCTTGCACACATGCTCCACATCCCACACATTTATCGTCGTTTACGATGGGAAAGCCTGTTTTCGGGTCTAATGTTATGGCATCAAATTGGCAAGCGTTGTAGCAGTCTCCCAAGCCTATACAGCCATATCCGCAACCACTTTCGCCTACATACAAACTATGGGCAAAAGCACAACTTTTCATACCTTGGTAGTGCGATTTGGGTTGATTTTCGGAACAACCTATCGAGCAACGTATAACTGCCACCATAGGTTCTTCTTCTTTGGCTTCCAAACCCATTATCTTTGCTATCTTGGCTGCTACCTCATTGCCTCCTGCAGGGCATTTCAACCCTTCGGTATTGCCTTGTTTAACGATGGCTTCGGCCAAAGCCCTACATCCAGCTTTGCCACAACCTCCACAATTGGCTCCGGGTAAAACTTCGGTAATTTCATCAATCTTGGGATCTTCGATAACTTTGAATTTTTGGGCTATTACGTATAGCAACAAACCAAATAAAGCTCCTATTGAGCCTAAAACTATTACAGCTGGTAGTATCATATTGCTCATAGTATTTTTATTATTGTTATGTGTTCTTTCAAAGTGCAAAGTTATGTATTTTTTTTCAAATCAGCAAATTTTTTTTCAAATATCATGCTCTTTGATATTTTCTGTTGCTGTCAAATATTTTATAATCGCTTTGTTTATAAATAATTCATTATTGCACTGGCGCTGTTTTATAATATTAAATTGTTGAAAAAAGATAGTGTTATAATATGGGATTATGATATGGTTTACTATCAAAAATATATCTGTATACCTCTTATTTTTCGCTTTAAAGATAGTTTGCCTATATATTGAAAAACGATATATTTATCGGCATTGTGATTGATAGCATTATTCGTTTTGTAATGAGCATAGCGATATCGAAAAGATCAATAAATATAGGTGTCAATATTTCCCTCGCGAGGAAAATATTACAACGTCGCGTAGTTATTTGAACAACTACGCGAGGAAATTTCGACAACTACGCGAGGAAAAATCAGCAAAATCCCTACATATCCCATGGTTAACCTAAAGTGTTGATATATATGGATTTTTTGTATCAGTAGTACTTTGGTAAATCTGATTCATTTTTGCATCCGGGTGTCTCCTAAATAATGATAGGGTATAAATGCATTCATACCCGGGTTTGAAAGCATTCATACCCTATTGTTATTTTGAAGGAAGAAAAGAATTTGCCAAAAAAATCTAAAGTATACAATATATTTATGCATTCGAAGTTATTTGCATAACGAAGTAGAAAAAGAATATGTTAAATCATAATCAAATTATATGGTAGAAATATACTTAGAAAATATTTGCGAACGCATTCAGGTTAAGCAAGGAATATCCTTGGCAGACTTGGCTGATGAGTACCCGTCTCTTACTACATATCCTGTATTAGGAGCATTGGTAAATAATGAAATAAGGGACTTGAAATACAAGATTTACAATCCTAAATGTATACGATTTTTTGATATTACCACATCGTGGGGCTATCGAATGTATGAGGGTAGCATGTGCTTTATGTTATACAAAGCCGTAAAAGATGTATACCCCGAAGCCTCGTTGTATATCGAACATTCGATGCTCAACGGCATGTTTTGCCGAATAATGGGCACTGCCGACGATAATGTTAGCGTAGCATACAAGATACGCGAATATATGAGCAAGATGGTTGAAGATGATATATCGTTTGAAGCCAGCTATATGCTGACAGAAGACGCTTTTAAGGAACTATCTAAGGTGGGAAACATTGCCACAAGCAGGCTTATAGAAGATAGCAATCAATTGTATTGCGATATTAATTATTTGGGTGATGCCATACATAAAATATACTCAAAAATGGTGCCTTCCACATCTTATTTAAAGATATGGGATTTCAGGGTCTACAATGATGGTTTTTTGTTGCAAATGCCTTCGCGTCAGCAGCCTCAAATATTAACATCGTATTACGACACACCACGTTTGTTTAAGATATTTCGCGAACATAGAGAGTGGAAAAATTTATTGCAAACACTATATGTAAGCGACCTTAACGACAAGGTAAGAAATGGACAGGATAACTATCTGATACAAGTGGCTGAAGCTCTTCACGAAAAGAAATATTCGTTTATAGCCGACGAGGTGTACAAAAGAAAAGATACTTTAAAGATGGTGCTTATAGCCGGTCCTTCGTCGAGCGGCAAAACTACATCGTGTCGCCGATTAGGTGTGCAGTTGAGTGTAATGGGATTTGATGTGCAACAATTGTCGCTCGATGATTATTTTATCGATCGCGAAAAAACACCACGTATGCCTAATGGTGATTACGATTTTGAGGCTATAGAGGCTTTGGATATACCACGCTTGAATGCTGATTTGATGGCTATGTCGCAGGGCAAAGAAGTTGAAATGCCACGTTATGACTTTATTACCGGAAAAAGTACAGCCAGTGGACATACCATCAAGATGAAAGACAATAGTATATTGATAGTGGAAGGTATACACGCTTTAAATCCCAAACTTACCGAGCAGATACCCAACGAATGGAAATACAAAGTATATGTATCGGCTATGACGCAAGTGGCCATCGACGACCAAAATATAATACATAGTAGCGACAATAGGTTGATACGTAGAATGGTTAGAGATTATAATTTTAGAGGCTATTCAGCGTTGGATACTTTAAAACGTTGGGGCAGTGTGCGTGCCGGTGAGCAAAAACATATATTTCCTTATCAAGAAAATGCTGATGTAATGTTTAATTCGGCATTGATGTATGAATGGGGTATATTGAAAAAATATGCACAACCATTGCTCGAAAATGTTCCCGAAAATGTTCCCGAACATGCTGAGGCAAAACGATTGTTGGAAATATTGGCTTTGTTTGAACCTATTTCGGATAAGCATATACCGCCAACTTCGATAATGAGAGAGTTTTTGGGCGAAAGTAGTTTTGTATACTAATAATCAAATATATAATAACGTATGGTAGGTGTGCAACATGTGTGTGTATTGCCTACCATATTATATAATATACACATAATATACTCGTTGGATAAAATAGAATTATGGATATAAAAGCAAAGGAACTGGATAATAATTTTTTGATATACCGTTCGTCGGCAGGAAGTGGCAAAACTTTTACTTTGGTTAAAGAATATTTAAAGCTATCGTTGCCTCAGGCAAAGTTTGAAGACATATTGGCAATAACGTTTACTAATAAGGCTGCCAATGAAATGAAAAGCAGGATATTGGAGGAATTGTCAAAGATGAAAAACTATGAAAAACTTGAAGACAAAGATAAAGGTATGCTGATGGCTTTGTGCGACGAATTTGGGTGTAGTGCCGATGAAATGAAACAAAAGGCAATCAATTTGGAAACCCGAATATTGCATAATTATAGCGATTTTTCGGTTTATACCATAGATAGTTTTACTCAAAAAATTATTCAAACCTTTGCATACGACCTCAATATTCCATTAAACTACAAGGTGATTTTGGAAAAAGAAGAGATAAAACAAAAAGCTGTAAACGATTTACTCGATATGGTGGGAACACCCGGAAAGGACGAACTTACCAAGATAATAACAAAGTACATAGAGGAACAAATGGAGGTAGGCGACAATTGGAATATAGAGTCGAAACTACAAGATGTATCCGACGAAATATTTAAAGAAACGGCTGCAGATAATTTAAATAAAATAAAGGATATAACACTAGATCAATTTGCCAAGATATACGAAGAGCATAAAACTGAAATACGCAATTTTGAGCAGGATTTGATAACTGTGGCAAAGGTTATATTAAAAAAAATAGATAGTGAAGGATTTGGTGCTTCAGATTTTTACCAAGGTTCGCGAGGGGTATATGGATATTTGGAAAAAACATCGAAGGGTGCTATAACCAAATGTAATAGCTATGTGTTGGATTTTTTGAACGATGAAAACAAACGATTGAGTGCAAAGTCGGATAAACGCGACAGAGCTGAAGGTATATTGCAAGATATTTTAAAAACCATCGAATATATATGTGAAAAATTAGACAATGATTATAAAACTTATTGTACACAAAAGGTGCTTATAAAAAAGATATATGGTATGGCACTTCTTAATGCAATATCCGATAATATAAAGGAATATCAAGATGCCGACGAAGTATTGCATATATCGGAGTTTAATAAGCGCATATCGGAAGTAGTGCTAAATCAGCCTGTACCATTTTTGTACGAACGGTTGGGCGAAAGATATAAGCATTTTTTGATAGATGAATTTCAAGACACATCGGTTATGCAGTGGCAAAATCTATTGCCGTTGATAACTAATTCGCTTTCTACCGGCGATATGTCGTTGGTAGTAGGCGATGGAAAGCAAGCTATCTATCGTTTCCGACAAGGTGAAGTGGAGCAATTTGTTAAACTACCTGATGTGTATAATCCTCAAAATAATCCTATTATAGACGAGCGTGCCGAAGAGTTGAAACCATACGGATGTGTGAAAAATTTGGACAATAACTATCGTACTGGTAAAGTGATTGTTGAATTTAATAATAAGTTTTTTAAGTCTATAGTGGAAAGAAAACTTGCTGATAATGATAAGATAGCGGATATCTATTTGGGCGAGGATTATCGAAATAGAATAGGTGGTGGAAATACCATAGATTGTCAGTTAAAAGACTGTTCTACTTGTCAAAATAAACCTCTACTATGCCAAAAATCAAAGAAGGAAGGTGGTTATGTGTCTATAAAACTAGTGGAGTCAGACACTGCTGATGAAATAAAAAACAATATATATGAGTCGATATACGATATTATATCCGATTTGGTGCTGAATAAGGGGTATGATTATAAGGATATTGCAATTTTGGCTCGAAAAAATGGCGAACTGAATGAAATATTGAAGTATCTATCGGTAAAAAAAATAAACGGCAAAGATATACCAATGATATCATCAGAGTCATATTTGTTGAAAAACAATGATGAAATAATGTTTTTGTATTCAATGTTGTCGATGTTGGCCAATCCTACTGATAAGGCATCGCAATTGTTTGTTATGGAGTATTTGTCGAACAATGGGTATTTAAAAGATTCATATATTTCTTATTTTGCTAATATAAAGTCGAGAGAATATGATATATATGGATTATTGAATGAGTTATTTAAAGAAAAAGGTAATAGTATAAACGAAAGCGATTTGTTATCGAAAACAATATATGATTGTTGTGAGAGTATAGTGCGACTTTTTTCATTGAACAAGAGGAGTCCGTTGTATATAGCCTCATTTCTGAATGTAGTTGCCTCATATTCTTCGGAAAATAAGCAAGATTTGTCGGAGTTTTTGGAGTATTTTTTGAGCAAAATAAATACATTGTCGGTAAAAACATCTTCGGAGGCTAATGCGGTGGAATTGTATACTATACATAAGTCGAAGGGATTGGAGTTTAAAGTGGTTATTTATCCTATAGTTCCCGAACGAGCAAAGAATGCAGAAAATATATGGGTAAATATCGACGAAAAAAGTCAAAAGAAATATCGTTTGCCTATAGCTTTGATGCCTTATGGTAAATTGCAAGAGACTACTATGAGCGATTATTATAACGAAGAATTTTATGCAAAGCAAATGGACGATTTGAATGTGCTGTATGTGGCAATGACTCGCCCAAAAGAAAAATTATTTGTGTGTTTGGGCAAGAAAAAAACAAAGAGTGATGAAAAAAACGGAAAGACACGTGATTTCGTGAGTTATTTTATGAACTATTTAGGTGATAGACTTGGCAATGAAGAATGTTACAGCGAGGGAGAATATTCAAATAAAGTGAAATCGGAGGATAAAAAAGAGACTAAAACATCGGTAGAAATAGTAGATTTGATTTCGAACGATTGGTCTGATAAAATTTCAATATCGCCCGAAAAAACTTTGGCAGTACAAGAAGGTAATTTGCTTCACGAAATTTTATCTCAAATATATACGGCTGCAGATATAGAAAATGTGTTAGAGAGATATAAAAATAAAATGAACTTGCCCGATGGCGATTTGGAGAACTTGAGAAAAAGAGTAGAAAGAGTAGTTTATAATCCCGAAAATGCCACATATTTTGATTCAAAATATGTGGTGAAGACAGAGTGTGAAATACTTTATAAAGATGCTGAAGGTAATATAAAAATATGTCGACCTGATAGAATAGTATTAACACCCAACGAAACTTGGATAGTGGATTTTAAAACGGGTGAGAAAAACGAAAATAATTATAAAAAATATATGGAACAAATAAAAAAATACGAAGAAGTTTTGTCGTCGATGAAGTACCCAAATGTGAGCGGAAAATTGCTATATTGTTGATAAAATGAGACGTAAAAAATGAAAAAACATAAAATTATTTTAGTGAAAATGAGATGATTTGAGTGTTGAAAAATGTTGCTTATGATTTTTTAAGAATAAATTTATGATTTAAATATATAATTGAAAATCAGTAAGTAATATGAAGTGTGAAAGATTTTACCTAAAGCTATAAATATGTGTTTTAAATCAGATTGTTGAGTGTAATATATTGATTAATAGGTGTTTTTTATGTTGTTTTGTGGAAAAGTATATAATAATGAAAAGATAGACGGGTGTGTATAATTCAATTTTTTTTCATACCTTTGCAAACTCAAACGATTGAAAATAAATAATAATACTAACAATAAAAAAACAAAGAAACATGACAAAGGCAGAAATCGTAGCAGATATTGCTCAAAAAACTGGCATTGAGAAAGTTGCTATTCAAGCAACAATAGAATCTTTCATGGATGTTATAAAAGATTCTTTGGCTAATGGTGATAACGTATATTTACGTGGATTTGGTAGCTTTATAGTAAAGAAAAGAGCAGAAAAAACAGGTAGAAATATTTCTAAGAATCAAACTATTATAATACCAGCTCATAATATACCTGCTTTTAAACCTGCTAAAACTTTTGTTCAGGAAGTGAAAAACAACGTTAAATAATAACATTATTAAGAAGTAAAGAAAATGCCAAGCGGAAAAAAAAGAAAAGGTCACAAAATGGCGACCCACAAACGTAAAAAACGTTTGCGTAAGAACAGACATAAGAAGAAATAATTTTTTATCTTCTTAAAATGTAGCAAATTACACAATGAATTTATTCGTTGTGTAATTTGTTTTTTGGAAAATTCGTTTGAAGAATTGGAGGTTGCTTTAAGAAAACAGAAGTTATATACATTCGTATATAGTGGAAATTGCGTTTTTTTTGAGTAGCCTTGTATTGTATAATGTAAATAATGTGAACGTCCACAATGAATAAGGAACTAATAATATCGTCATCGGATTCGGAAGTTGAAATAGCGTTGGTTGAGGATAAACAATTGGTGGAGCTACATAAAGAAAAGAAAAATCATCAACATGTAGTAGGGGATGCTTATCTTGGAAGGGTAAAGAAAATAATGCCCGGATTGAATGCTGCGTTTGTTGATGTAGCTCATGAGAAGGATGCTTTCTTACATTATCTTGATTTGGGACATCAATATGCTTCGGTCGCCAAATATATGCGACAAGCCATGAATGGCGACCCAAGTGTGATAACTCTCCAAAACTTTAAGATGGAGCCTAATATCGAGAAAACCGGGAAGATTTCGAATATATTAAAGAGTGGACAATTTATTCTTGTACAAATAGCAAAAGAACCAATTTCTACAAAAGGACCTAAGGTTACATCTGATATTTCTTTTGCAGGACATTACTTGGTGTTGGTGCCTTTTTCGAATAAAATTTCGATATCGCAAAAGATAAAAAGCGTAGAAGAACGAAATAGATTACGCAGGTTGATGCAAAGTATACGACCTGCTAATTTTGGAGTAATTGTGCGTACAAATGCCGAAGGTAGGAGTGTTGCAGAATTGGATAGCGATTTGCGAACATTAATAGATTCTTGGACTACAATGACCGTAAATCTGAAAAAAGCCACCTTTCCTCAGAAATTGGTGTCGGAATTGAATAAAACATCTGTATTATTGAGAGATGTTTTGTCTGACGATTTTAATAATATATATGTAGATAATCTCGATATGTATAACGAGATACGAAATTATGTAAAATCGATAGTTCCGGAAAAGGTAGATATTGTAAAACATTACAAACTTAACACTCCTATATTTGAACAATTTGGAATACAAAAACAAATAAGGAGTTCGTTTGGTCGAATTGTCTCCATTCGTTCAGGTGTGTATTTGATAATAGAACATACCGAAGCTCTACATGTGATAGATGTAAATAGTGGTAATCATATAAAAGCAGGCGAAGGACAAGAAGATACAGCATTGCAAGTGAATTTGGAATCAGCAGTAGAGATTGCTCGTCAACTTAGGTTGAGAGATATGGGAGGAATCATTATAGTTGACTTTATTGATATGCAATTAGCTGAACACCGCAAGCTATTATACGATAAAATGGTCGAAGAAATGGCTAAGGACAAAGCTCGTCATACCATATTGCCCCCAAGTAAATTTGGATTAATTCAGATAACACGACAAAGAGTTCGACCCGTTATAGATATTGATGTACAAGAAAGGTGCCCACTTTGTGATGGTACAGGAAATATAAAATCGAGCCTTTCCATCATTGATGAGATTGAATCGAATTTGAAACATTTGCTAACCGTACAAAACGAAAAGAAATTGACATTGATAGCCCATCCATATATTTATGCTTATCTTACCAAAGGATTCAAATCGAAACGGATGGGGTGGTTTTGGATTTATAAAAAATGGATAAAGATAATACCATCCGAAACGTATAATTTGCTAGAATATGTATTTCTTAATAAAGATGGCGAAGAAATAACGCTATAAAACAAAAGAGGATTTCTAATTTAGAAATCCTCTTTTTCCTTTAAAGGCTATTTTTCTTTTTTTTGACGTCAAAGAAAATAAACTCTATCGTTCATCAGAAACTGTTAGTTTTTTTCTGCCTTTTTTTCTACGAGCAGCTAAAACTTTGCGACCATTTGCTGTCGACATTCTTTGGCGAAAACCATGCTTATTAGCTCTCTTTCTGCGTGATGGTTGAAATGTTCTCTTCATTTTTTTCTAATTTTTGAAGTTGCAAAATTACAAAAAAAAAATGACATAGACAAAGATAATTGCAAAAAAATGCTTTTTTTTCTAAACACTTCTCTAATGATAAAAATATCATGCTGTTATACAGTTGCTTATAATATTGTTGTATTTTTATTTTGTCAACTTAAAAAAAAAATGTACCTTTGCAAATCGAAAGAGAATAAAAATATTATCAGAAACTCTGTGAATATATGGAAAAAGAGAACTTTTTTAAGTGTGTACAGAATCCTCAAAACTATACTTTGAGAGATAAATTAGACATACAGTCGGATAAATCTAAATATCCTTATTGTTCGGTTTTACAAGCATTGGATTTGATGAGCGATAAAGCTGTGAATATATACAATTGGAAAGAACGTTTTTATCAAAAGGTTTTGATGTATTTATCCGACAACGATTTGTTAGATGAATTGTTGTTGAATGTAAAAAAAACCGAGTTGCAGACTCCTGAAGACGTTAAACTAAAGCAGCAAATAGAAAAAGAAAAGAAAAAAGAATTGGGAGATATAGAGGACGAAGATTTTGATGTGATCGAAGCTATCAATTCATATCAAGATGTATTGTCGTTTAAAACTGCACCAAAAAGTGTAATAATTGAGAAATTTTTGGAATCAGAAGGTGATAAAAAGCTGAAAAATGACTCAAAAGAAGGGATAAGTGACGATAATTTAGGGAAAAAAAGTATTTCTGAAAAAGATGACTTAGCTACTGAAACTCTTGCAGTTGTATTGATTAAACAGGGTAAATTAGATAAGGCAATAGAAATATATGAGAAATTAATGTTGAAATATCCCGAAAAAAAGAGTATCTTTGCAAACCAAATTGATACATTAAAAAGTAGATTAGAACAAGAAAAATAACATAACGAATAATAAAATAAAACAGACGAAATGTACAAACTTATTGTAATTTTTATTTTGATAACATGTGTTTTATTGGCACTTGTTGTATTAATTCAAAATTCGAAAGGTGGTGGATTAGCTGCCAATTTTGCACCGCAAAACAGAATAGTGGGCGCTCGTGAAGAAGGTAACTTATTAGAAAAAGCAACATGGATTTTGGCTGTTGTTTTGGTCGTTTTGAGTTTGACTGCTTCTATTGCTATCCCTCGTGGTGCAAGCACTGATTCTGAGAGTGGATTGAAAACTGAATTGTCTACCGAAAATATGAATGTTCAGGTAAATCCAATTCCTATGCAACAAACTCAACCAACCGAACAAGTTGCTGAATAATCAGATAGGTGTTGAAGATTTCAAGTATAGATTTTCAGTGAAAGATAAGAACGATTTGTTTGGATTATCTAAGCAAATCGTTTTTTATTGTATTTCATTATGACTGATATAAAAGAACAAGTACGGCAACTTATATTTTCTCGTTTCGCTCATAAACCCACTGTTGGGCAAGAGAATGCTTGTCATAGCTTGGTGTCGTTTTTATACGATTCTAATCCTTTGTCTGTATTTTTGCTTAAAGGCTATGCAGGAACTGGAAAAACCACATTAGTGAGTGCTCTTATACAGATATTACCTCAGCTAAGATTGCGTACCGTACTTTTGGCTCCCACAGGTAGAGCAGCAAAGGTTTTATCAAATTATTCGGGTAAAAAAGCCTACACAATACACAAAAAAATTTATTACACTGCTACCGATGAATACGGCGCTATACGCACAACAAGGGCAATAAATAAACACAAGTATACCCTTTTTATAGTAGATGAGGCTTCGATGATAGGAAATACATCGGAGGGATATATGGCTACAAATCGCAACTTGCTGGAGGATTTGATAGACTATGTAGCAGATGGTGACCATTGCCGTATGTTGCTTATTGGCGACACTGCTCAGTTGCCTCCCATAGGTAGTGACATAAGTCCGGCTTTGGACGCCGATATGTTGGCAACTATTTCGAACCTTAACGTGTATGAATACGAAATGCACGACGTGGTAAGGCAGCAACTTAAATCAGGAATACTATACAACAGCACCATTGTTAGAAATTATATTAGAGCAAAGAAAGATCTGGCTTCCAACTTGTTTAAACTTGATAGTTTTGTTGATGTGGAGCGTATAAGTGGTATGGATTTGGAAGAATGTCTAAACAAAGAGTATAGCAACAATGATATTGGCGACGTGGTGGTGGTGTGCCTAACCAATAAGCGTGCCAATATTTTTAACCAAGAAATAAGAAGAAGAATATTATATCGTGATAGCGAACTGAACACCGGAGATTTTATAATGGTGGTGAAAAATAATTATTTTTGGGTGGATAGCGACTCCGACATGTCATTTATTGCTAATGGCGAGATAGCTGAAGTGATGCAAATAAGAAAGTATCACGAACTATATGGTTTCAGATTTGTAGAAACCACTTTGCACTTTGTAGACTATCCTGATGTGCATGATGTGGATTGCATCATAATGCTTGACACTCTTATGTGCGATACTCCGGCTTTGGGAGAGGACGATTCAAAACGCTTGTTTAACGAGGTGTTGGCCGACTATTATGATGTTCCTAAAAAGTCAGACCGTTTGAAACTTGTAAAAAGCAACCCTTATTACAATGCATTGCAGGTAAAGTTTGCCTACTCACTCACATGCCACAAAACACAAGGTGGACAATGGAGTACAGTGTTTGTAGACCAAGGTTTTTTGCCCGAAGGAATTATGGATACAGAGTATCTTCGGTGGCTATACACTGCCCTTACGCGTGCTACAAAAAAACTATATCTATTGAATTTTAATAATGAATATTTTACCGATGAATGCCTTAAGGCAACTTCTGAAAATTGACTATAATGTATGGGGATTTATCGAAAGTAAAAAAGTTTTAACTTGAAAGTGTAATTTTAAGAATTGCAGAGTACTGAAAAGACTATTTTAGATGACTCCGGAGAACATTGCAGTCTTCACCGCTTAAGATTGGAGTCTTCACAAGTGAAGATTGGAGTTTCAAAATAATAAGAATAAAATGTTTGGAAATCAACTCTTTATGAATAAAGGAAAATCAACCCCAAAAAATGCTCTTTAGAAGGTATGGATTTTAACATTTAGCACCTAAAATATCTACTCCGCCATAGTATTATACGCCCCAAACCATCGCTCGAATATTCTGCAACCAAGCAATATATTTTCCAAACCATACAGACGTGTTGCGGCATAAGAGAGCAGTAGTCCGCATCAGGAAGAAAGTAGTTTTTTAGAAAACTGTTTGAACTTATATGAAAACAGATATAACAATATCCTTTGCTCCCCCTGCAAAGCACACCGCCACACCAAGTTCCCAATATCACTTCCTTAGTCAATGACCAATGGCAAACAGACAATAAAATGACCAACGGCACGTCTATATTGCGTGTTTGAGACGTATCTACAAACTGCGTTGTATTGCTCCACAAAGTGCTTCGGTGCAGTCCAAAAACTTACTTAGAGCATACCTAAAACCGGTTTCAAATTTCGAAATTACTTTTATAAGCCTGTCAGCGAAGTTTTGTAGACGTGTCTGTCGGTACGATGGGTTGCGAGGTGGTGAAAACAGCAATGGTGATATAACAAAAGAGGCGACGAAACACAGCTGTAGTTCCGTCGCCTCGTGAGGGGTTTATAATGTAAATATTAGAAGTACAAGTCTCGTTCGCCTTTTGTTATTTTGTTGAGGTTGTCTTCTATTTTTGGTATTAGGTTTTGGTGTTCTACTGTTTTCAGCATTTCCTTAATAAGAGCTGTGCCTTTTTCTCTTAGTTCGGGCGAAGCAAAGTCTTCCAAATATTCTTTGAAAGTAAACATAGCGTTTGGTAAGCAGTATTGTTTTATCAAACCCGGTTTTGCGAGGTCCATAAAGTCGTTGCCCACACGTCCGTGGCGGTAGCAACCGGTGCAAAACGATGGTATGTATCCTTCTTCTACAAACGATGTTATTACTTCTTCCAAGTCGCGGTGATCACCCAAAGCAAATTGGCTACCGGTGTGGGCTTCGTCGTGAGCATAGGAACCGGGATTGGTTTTGCTGCCTGCACTTATCTGGCTTACACCATAGTTGATAAGTTCGTTTCGCATGGTGGCGTTTTCGCGGGTGGATAGTATTATGCCGGTATATGGCAATGCAATACGTATTATGGCCACTATCTTTTTAAAGTCGTCGTCGTTTACGGGGTTAGGTACATTTTCGGCATCCGGTGCACCTACGGCGGGTTCCATACGTGGCACCGACACGGTGTGAGGTCCACAGCCGTAGCAACGTTCGAGGTGTGCGGCGTGTTCCATCATGGCCAATACTTCAAAGCGATAGTCGCCAAGTCCAAACAAAGCACCTATTCCCACATCGTTTACACCGCCTTCCATGGCGCGATCCATCACCGTAAGGCGATATTCGTAGTCGGCTTTGGGTGTTCCGGCTGGGTGAAAGCGTTTGTAAAGCACAGGGTCGTAGGTTTCTTGGAAGCATACGTATGTGCCTATCTTTTCGGCATGTAGGCGAGCAAAGTCTGCCACTTCCATAGGTGCCAATTCAACATTTATGCGTCGTATATAATCTTTGCCATTGCGTTCTTTTACTCCGTAGGTGGTGCGTATGGCTTCAACCATATAGTCGGTGCCGTTTTTGTTGTTTTCGCCACATATAAGAAGCACACGTTTGTGTCCTTGTTGGAGTAAGGCTCTGGTTTCTTGAGCTATTTCGTCCATGGTAAGGATTTTGCGTTTGATCAACTTATTGTCTTTGCGAAACGAACAATAGGTACAGTTGTTTACACATATATTGCCGGTATATATTGGGGCAAACAATACCAAACGTTTTCCGTATATTTCTTCTTTGACCACTTTTGCTGTTTCCATAATTTGGTGTATGGTGTTCACATCTTCCACACGCAAAAGGGTGGCTACTTCTTCTAAGTTTAAGCCTTGTAGTTTAAGGGCTTTGTTTAGTATTTCGTTTACTTCGTTTTGTGTTGGTGTTTTACCTTCGATAAGCGAGAATAATTTGTCGCGGTCGATAAAAACTTTGTTGCGTTCTTCAATGTTCATGGTGTTCTTTTTTTTATCAGTCTTTCGGAAATTTGATTGTAAAAAGTATTTTGCAGTGTTATTAACCTTTGTGTTTGCCCAAAAGTTTTTCGATGCACCAATAAATACTATTAAATACTACTCTATCGAGGTTTTGGATATTATGGTTTTCACTTCCACATTGGGCAACCTGCCCAACTTACCGTTCAAGGCATTTATTCTATCGGTAGTGGATTCAATAATCAAAGTTATTATGTTCAATCCTTTATTGTGTAGTGGTATACCTTGGCGAGCCAATATACAATCGCCATATATCGAAAGTGTTTCGTTTACGTGCTTGGCAGCACTAATATCGCTTATTACGATTGAGATAGTTCCAATTCTCTTTTCCATCAGATTTTTTACTTTTGGATTAGACATTAATTATTAACTATTTAAGTGTCTTCTCTATATCGAAAAGACATTGCAAATATACGAAATATATTTAATATAATGCTTTGTTCTGCTAAAAAAAAGTGTTGTAAGCGATGTGTATAATAACCAAATCCCACATTCCGAATACTTTCGAAATGTGGGATTATTATTCCAAAAATAAATATTGAACAATAGTTATACTATTTCTCGTTCTTGATGTTGGAAATCAAAGGCTCTATGTCGGTCAAAATTTCTGCTGTTTTACCAAGAAGAGTGGTTACAGTTTGGTTGTCGTAGTTTTGCAATGACTTTAAAAAGTAGTCCATCAGTTGCAATTCTTCTTTGGTCAACATCAGTTTTTCGTAGCACTCTTTCGATGTTTCCACAGTTTTGGCAAACTCTATTGTCATTCTGATATTGCTTTCGCAGTTTAGCAATTGCGACACAGCTGAAGAGTATTTTTTGTTTAACATCAATGGTTTACAAAATTGTATCAACTCGGTGGTAAAACTTTCTATTTTCGATTCTATATCTATAATAGGGTTCATGATGTGTTGTTGTTTTATTTATCCATCGACAATAAAAATTCTTTGTTGTTTCGCGTGTTAGCAATGTGCTTTTTCAAGAACTCCATAGCTTCCACCGAGTTCATATCAACCAAAAGATTGCGGAATACTAATATTCTGTTCAGCATATCGGTCGGTATCAAAAGGTCGTCTCGTCTGGTACTCGAAGCGGCTATGTCTATGGCAGGGTATATGCGTTTGTTTGACAGTTTTCTGTCTAATTGCAATTCCATATTACCGGTACCTTTGAATTCTTCGAATATTACATCGTCCATCTTCGAACCTGTTTCGGTAAGAGCGGTGGCAATGATAGTTAGCGAACCACCATTTTCTATTTTACGAGCGGCACCAAAGAAACGTTTTGGTTTTTGCAATGCGTTGGCTTCCACACCACCACTAAGCACTTTGCCCGATGCCGGAGCCACTGTGTTGTAGGCTCGTGCCAAGCGGGTAATAGAGTCGAGAACTATAACCACATCGTGTCCGCATTCGGTCATGCGTTTGGCTTTTTCCAATACTATGTTGGCTATCTTTACATGTCTATCGGCTGGCTCGTCGAAGGTCGATGCTATAACTTCGGCGTTTACGCTACGTTGCATATCGGTAACTTCTTCGGGACGTTCGTCTATCAAAAGTACTATAAGGTATACTTCTGGGTGATTATATGCTATGGCATTGGCTATTTCTTTTAGCAATGTGGTTTTACCTGTTTTGGGTTGTGCCACTATAAGACCACGTTGTCCTTTACCTATAGGGGTAAACATATCTATTATTCTTGTAGATATTGTTTCTTGAGGATGACCGGTAAGTTTAAATTTTTCTTCGGGAAAAAGTGGTGTAAGCGAGTCGAAAGGTACTCTGTCTCTTACTTGTTCGGGCGTTAGTCCGTTTATTTCTGTTACTTTTATAAGAGGGAAGAACTTTTCACCTTCTTTTGGTGGACGTATAGTGCCTTTTACGGTGTCGCCGGTTTTAAGTCCAAATAGTCTTATTTGCGATAGCGATACATATATATCATCGGGAGAGTTTAGGTAGTTGTAATCCGATGAGCGTAAGAAACCATATCCTTCGTTACTCATTATTTCCAACACACCTTCGGCTTCTACAGCACCATCTATTTCGAAAGGATAGTCGGGGCGGACTTTCTTTGTGGGTTGTGGAACAAAATCTTGGGCTTTTACTACTTCATTGCTTTTTTCTGCAGCTACATTTTCTACGATTGTGGCTGGTTCTACTGTGATGTTAACCGGTTCGGTAGAAGGTTGTTCGATAGTAGATGCTTCTTCATTGGCGTTTGTTTTTTCTGCTTTCGTAGCTTTGTTATCTCTCTTGGATCGTGCTGCACTTTTCTTTTGGGGTATTTCCAATTCCGATATTATCGATTCGGGATTTTTTATTATACCATCTAATTTGCTTGGGTCTATAATCACCGAATTAGCATTTATTTTACCTGATGTTCGTGTTGCTTCAATATCGGCAGCGGTCATATCCGACGATGCATCTAATATATCGGGGTGTTTAAACGAAAAATTGACAGGTGCCGCTACGTTTACATCCGGTATAACCGGAATTTTTATGTCATCTACATCAATACTGCTATTGGTTGCCACTTCTTTAACCTCTTTAGGAGCGCTGGCAGCAGGTTGTGCAGATTTGTTACCTGTAACATTCGATTCTGCAATAGGAGTGGGTTTGAGCCTTGTTCGGCGTTGTTTGGGTAATGCTTTCTTTTCTTTGGAAGCATTATTTTCTTTGTCGGGCGACAAAGCCTGGTGGTCTAAAATTTTGTATACCAAATCTTGTGCCGATAGTTTGCTAGCTCGAGAAATACCATATTCTTTGGCAATTTCTATTAACTGAACATGAGCTTTGTTCAAAAGTTCGTCTTTACTGTACATTAAAAATGTGTTTTTTGTTTATTTGTTTAGAACTTAATTATTTTTGGAAATAACTGTTTTTGAATAAGAAAAAGATAATTTCTTTTATTCAAAGATAAGATTTTTACTTTGCAAAGATATGTATTTTATTTCAAATAGAATGCAATTGCTGAAAAATATTTTTCTTTTTTTTCAATAATCGGTATATTTTCAGTACCTTTGAAAATCCTTTTTTTATGGTAATATTGCTGTAAAAAGATTATAGATAGTCTGTTATGTAAATTGTAAAATAGGAACATAGTATTATTTTTGCATATTTGGACTATAAAATGGTTTATTAAAATATAATATGTGCTTATTAGAATAGTATGCAAACACAACATTCGGAATATAGAAAAGGTTTATTGTATGGCGTAATATGTTATCTTACTTGGGGACTTTTTCCTCTTTATTGGAAGATGTTGGAACATGTGTCGTCGGTCGAAATTCTTTGTCATCGCATAATATGGTCGTGTGTGTTTATGGCTGTCTTCTTTTGGGGGATACGCAAACTTAAATTGAGAAATTATATAAGAGGAGCCAAGCAATATCTATCCTTGTTGTTTACAGGGGCGTTGATGACGTTGAATTGGGGGCTTTATATTTGGGCCATCAATCATCATTATATAGTGGAGTCAAGTTTGGGTTATTATATCAATCCATTGTTTTCGGTATTGTTTGCCTCTTTATTTCTAAAAGAAAAACTTAATCGTTCGCAAAAGGTAGCTATATTGTTTGCGTTGGTGGGTGTGGTGTATTTTGCCATTGATTATGGTCGTTTTCCTATAATATCGTTGGTGTTGGCAACCTCGTTTGCTATTTATGGGTTGATGAAAAAGAAAATGGGTGTTGATGCTACTGCGGCTCTCACTGTCGAAACAATGTGGATGATGCCTTTGGCTTTTGGTTATGTAACCTTTTTATGCGTTACAGGCTGTAGTGCTTTAAACTCGTTCAGTCTCATCACTACTCTTTTGCTACTTGGTGCAGGGGTGGTAACGGCTTTGCCTTTGCTGTGGTTTGGCAAAGCTGCCGAAAGGATACCTTTGTCAACACTAGGTTTCTTGCAATATTTTTCGCCAACCTTGCAGTTACTTTTGGGAGTGCTATTGTATAATGAAAGTTTTACATGCTCGCATATTGTTTGCTTTGCATGTATATGGGTGGGATTGCTGATATATTCGGTGGATATTTTTCGTACAATAAAGAAAAACAAAAAAGCTACAAATTAAAACAGAACATCTTATGTTAACAACCAAACGAATATTGATATTGTTTATATTGCTACTATCTTTCTCTTTACCTATGGAGGGACAGAACGATGGTGATAATGTTCGTTTGATGTGGTGGAATGTCGAAAACTTTTTTGACCCTGCTAACGATAGCATCAAAAGTGATGACGATTTTACACCACAAGGACTAAATCGGTGGGGATACAAACGCTTCGAAAAAAAGAAAAACAATATATATAAAACGATAGTGTCAATGGGTTTGGACAGTCTGCCGGCGGTTGTGGGAATGTGTGAAGTGGAAAACGATTGGGTGTTGAAGCAACTGTGTTTCAATACTCCTTTGCGTAAATTTGGATATGATTTTGTGCACTACGATTCGCCTGACAGCAGGGGTATAGATGTGGCTTTGCTTTATAGATGCGATTATTTTAAACTACTTTATTCTCAGCCTATAGCTGTTGCAGATAGTAGTGACACAGCTTTTCGAACCCGTGATATATTATTGGTGTCGGGTGTGGTGTTTGAAAGCGACACATTATTTTTGTTGCTCTGTCATTTTCCTTCCAAAAGAGGAGGTGCTTATGCCGAAGCCAAACGTAGGCTTGCAGCTATGCAGTTGGCATATACTGTCGATACCCTTGTACAATGTCATAGCAAGGCTGCTGTTGTGGTGATGGGAGATTTAAACGACACTCCGTTCGACGAAAGTGTGACCGAAGTTTTGCGTGTGTCGCCTCATAGGAGGGATTGGAACAAAAATATATTGATAAATTTGATGACCGATATTCCTGAAGGAAAGGGCACTTACAAGTATCAAGGACAATGGTCAACGATAGATCAGATAATGATTACGAAGAATTTACATCCTTGTTGGGCAGTGTCTATGGTAGTAAAAACCGGTACAGCAAACATTTACTCGCCAAATTTTTTATTGCTTTATGATAATAAATTTCGAGGAAATAAGTTGTATCGTACATATATAGGACCGAAGTATGAAGGTGGTTTTAGCGACCATTTACCTGTATATGTAGATATTAATAAATTGAATAACTAACTAATAATTGAATAATAAGATGATAAAGAACGTATTGTTAACATTGACAATTTTTGTGCTTACATTGTCGTGCAACAGAACCCACAAAGAAGTTATACTTACTTTTGCCGACGGAAAACCCGAACTAGTCTACGAAACCAAAGATGTAAACGGCGAAAAGCAGCGTGTGGCTGAAGAAATGTTTTATAATTCCGGCAAAGTGCGATACAAACGTAGTTTTAAAGACAATAAACCTTATGGAGTGTGGGAATATTATTACGAGAATGGCAATCTATTTGCAAAAGCCGATTTTTCAAATTTCAACATAGGCGAGAATTGGGTGTTTTATTACGAAAACGGAGATAAAATCTTTGCCGATGATTTGGAAATAAAGATAGTGGAAATTACCAGAGATCGTATGCCTATCACTGTGGAAGGTACCGATGGCGAAACAGCAAAACAATGTCAGTTTTATGCAAGTTACAAATTGCGTTCGGAAGGATATTTCAAAGGTCATGCCAAAGAAGGAGACTGGGTATATTATTTCGAAAACGGAAACAAACAGGCTTATGGCAAATTTGTAGACAACACACCTCATGGCGAACATATAATCTATCACGAAAATGGAAATATATACTACAAAGGTATGTATGAGAATGGTGTACGAGTAGGTGAGTGGGAATTTTATAACGATAAAGGTCAAAAGGTGGCTGTTAAACAATTTGGCGAACAACAAAAACAATTACAATAGTGATATTACAACATCCGATATACAAGATAGTAGGAGAGGTAGCCGACCAAATGGGCATAAAAGTCTTTGCCGTAGGCGGTGTGGTGAGGGACTATTTTTTGCAACGTCCGTGCACCGACATCGATATAGTATGCGTAGGTAGTGGCATAGATTTGGCTGTTAATGTAGCTCATCGTATCAACCGGCATAAAGAGGTGAATGTGTTTAAAAACTTTGGGACAGCCATGTTTCATTATCAATACGAAGGTGAGGATTGGCAGATAGAATTTGTGGGAGCTCGCAAAGAATCTTATCGTGCCAATAGTCGCAAACCTATAGTGGAGAATGGCACTCTTGAAGACGATCAAAACCGTAGAGATTTCACCATCAATGCCATGGCTGTATCGCTTAATGCCGACAGCTATGGCGAACTATTGGATCCTTTTGCCGGCATACACGATTTGAACAACGGAGTTATACGTACACCATTGGATCCCGATATAACTTTTTCTGATGACCCTTTGCGTATGATGAGGGCCATACGTTTTGCATCGCAATTGGGATTTGTAATAGAAAACAAAACATTCGATGCCATTGAGCGAAACGCTTCACGTATCGAGATTGTGTCGAAAGAACGGATAGAAGTAGAACTAAACAAGATAGTGCTTTCTAAAGTGCCTTCGTTAGGTTTTAAATTGCTATACAAAAGCGGATTGATGAAATTGATATTCCCCGAGTTTGCCAACCTCAAGGGCGTGGAAATGGTAAAAGAACGTGGGCATAAAGATAATTTTTATCATACTTTGGAAGTGCTGGACAATGTAGCTCGCCATTCCGACAACCTATGGCTGCGATGGGCTGCCATACTCCATGATATAGGCAAGCCTGCCACTAAACGATACGACGAAAAACTTGGGTGGACTTTTCACGGGCACGAGGTGAAGGGTGCTAAGATGGTGAAAGCTATTTTTGCCAAACTGAAGTTGCCTATGAACGAAAAAATGAAATATGTCGAAAAGTTGGTATCGTTGCATTTGCGTCCAATCATATTGTCTGAAGATACAGTAACCGATTCGGCAGTGCGTAGGTTGCTCTTCGATGCAGGAAACGATGTGGACGATTTGATGTTGCTATGCGAAGCCGACATCACGTCCAAAAATCCTCAAAAGGTACAAAAGTATTTGAACAACTTCAAGATAGTACGTCAAAAACTAATCGACATAGAAGAAAAAGATAGAATACGCAATTTTCAGCCTCCCATAAATGGCGAAGATATAATGCGAGTGTTTGATTTGCAACCTTGCTACGAAATAGGCGTTATCAAAAATGCTATCAAAGAAGCTATATTAGATGGCATTATACCAAACTCTTACAACGAGGCCTACGAGTTTATGCTATCCGAAGCCGCAAAAATGGGACTTAAACCAAAAGATGATAAGTAATTATATCGATAAAATATATGCACGAAAATAAAAAGCTGATAGTAGTGTTGGGACCTACAGCGATAGGCAAAACCGCATTGGCTATAGAGGTGGCCAAGCATTATAACACCCAAATAGTGTCGTCCGATTCGAGGCAGTTTTACAAAGAACTGAACATAGGTGTGGCACGTCCGTCAGATGAAGAGCTGTCGGCTGTGCCTCATCATTTAATAGCCAATCTGTCGGTAAAGGACTACTACAACGTGTCGATGTATGAGCATGATGCACTAATGGCTTTGACCGGTGTGTTTCAAAGGAACGATGTGGCGGTATGTGTAGGAGGTTCGGGATTGTATATTGATGCTTTGTGTATGGGTATTGCCGATATGCCTGACCCAACTCCCGAACTAAAACAACGGCTTAGAAACGATTACGAAAGGGGGGGATTGGAAGAATTGAGATTTCAACTTAAGTTTTTGGATCCCACCTATTACAACGAAGTGGATTTGGCAAACCATATGCGAATATTGCGTGCTTTGGAAGTGTGCTATACTACCGGTAAACCATTTTCGGAAGTGAGAAAACAAGGTGTAAAAAAACGTCCATTCGAGATAATAAAGATTGGTATGGCAATGGACAGAGACACTCTGAACCATAGGATAAACAAAAGGGTGGATATAATGATGGATATGGGACTGCTCAGCGAGGTGGAAACAGTGTCGCAATATCGACAATATACTGCATTGAACACAGTGGGATATAAAGAAATATTCGACTATATGGATCAAAAAATATCATTGCAACAAGCTGTAGAAAATATAAAAACCAACACACGACGATATGCCAAACGCCAAATGACATGGTTTCGTCGATACAGCGATATAAAATGGATAAACATCACCGAATACACAAATATCCTCAAGCAAGCGTTGGAGATAATTGAAGGCTGATAAGGGTAGTTGATACAAATACCCTTAAGGGCTACTTTGTTGACCTTGGAGGTTCAGAAAACAGACTTTTTAAGATTGAGAAAACAGATATTAAAATCATTCTTTGAATAGCGTTGAAATGAATAATACAATCAATAAATTAATGCAGATATGAAGATAATAATATTAAGCATAGTAGCAGTAGTTTGTGTAAATATCGGTTTGGCACAAGAAAGGTTTACCATCGGCGATTTGACGTACAAGGTAAAGAACAATGCGGAAGTGAAGGTATATAAGTGCAATAAGTCTGCAACAGAGGTGGATATTCCTACTAGTGTACGTTATAAATTAAGAAAATATGATGTTACAAGTATTGGCTTAGGGGCATTTGAGAATTGTACCGACCTGCTCTCTGTTGCTATACCCAATAGTATAAATGAAATAGAGGCTTGTGCTTTTTCGTACTGTATCGGTTTGACTTCGATAGATATTCCCAATACCATTTCAACAATCGAAACATATACCTTCAGAGCTTGTACTGCATTAAAGGAGATAAATCTCCCGAATAGTGTTACTCACATAAAGCAAGGAGCGTTCTTTGATTGCATTAACACCGTTTCTATTACAGTTCCCAACAGCGTTGTAAGTATTGGTAGCTCAGCATTTGATAACTGTAGTAGTTTAGTATCTATCAATATTCCCGAAGGTATTGATACGATAGAGTATTCTGTATTTAATAATTGTAGAAGTCTTACTTCGATAACTATTCCCAATAGCGTTACTTATATTTCTACCGTAGCTTTCTATAAATGTACAAGTTTAGCTTCGTTTACAATTCCACAGTCGGTTCGGGGTATTGGTTGTGATGCTTTTTCATATACAGCCTTTTATAATGATAGTTCCAATTGGAATGGACATGTATTGTGTAAAGATAATTGTCTTTTGGGAGCAAGATGCATGAATGGCGAATATTTTATTATTCCGGATGATATTAGATTAATAGCAGATAATGTCTTTTTTCTTTGTCAGACTTTGAAATCAATAGATATATCGAATAATGTAACTTATGTTGGCAATAATGTATTTTATGGCTGTGAGAGATTAGAGTCGGTTTCTCTAGGTAATCGTCTTGAGAATATTGGTAAAAAAAATGTTCTATGACTGTGAAAGTTTAGTTACAATTAATATCCCCGAAAGCGTTACCACTATAGGGCATGGAGCATTTAGCGGATGCAGAAAATTAAAGTCTATAACGATACCCAAGAATGTAAACTACATTGGTAATTTTGCATTCAATTATTATGATAGTAACTTAAGTACAATAATTTGTTTGCCTACCGAGCCACCTATATTAGAAGGTAATGATGTATTTACTCGTAGCAATTCAACCACCCTCCAAGTTCCACGCGGTAGCCTGGAGAGATACAAAGCCTCCGATTGGAACAAGTACTTTGAAGGGAGAATCGTTGAAATCGAAGAATAATAGTGTATATATATAATATAGTATAGATATGAAGAGAATAATATTAAGCATAGTAGCAGTAGTGGTGCTTATTGTTGTAATGATTAGCTGTGAAACCAACACCCATCTAATAGGATTACATTTTACTTTAGATAATTTCGAGTACGAAGTTATAGATATAGAGAAAGTGAGCGTAGTGAAGAGTTTCGATACATCTCAAGTGGTAAATATACCTACTACGGTAACACACGAAGGACTGACTTATAAAATTGCAGCTGTCGAATTTGGAGCATTTGATAGCAATGTCAATATGACATCAGTGGTTATACCCCAAACGGTAAAGCGTATAGGATCATTGGCATTCAATAACTGTGTAAAACTAATGGACTTTAATATTCCGAAGACGGTAAAATATATTGGAGAACTAGCATTTCAGAATACAGCATTCTTCAATAACAAAGACAATTGGAAAGATAATGTTCTTTATAAAGATGGTTGCTTATTGAGAGCTGATACAATGTTGAGTGGCGAATATTTTATAGACGAAAACACACGTGTGATAGCTGCCGCAGCATTTACTGACTGCAAAAATTTAATTTCTATCACTATACCGCAAAATATTACTATCATTAGCTGTGCTACATTTTCCGGTTGCAAAAATTTAAAGTCTATAACCATTCCCAATAGCGTCGAATATATTGAAGATGGAGTATTCTATGGTTGTAGCAGTTTAACCTCTGTAAAACTTCCCGATAGTATTGATTGGATTGGTACATGTATGTTTAAAGACTGTACTAGTCTAACATCCGTTGATATACCTAATGGTGTTACCACTATTGGGTCAAACGGATTTGAAAATTGTAGTGCTTTAACCTTTGTAGATATTCCCAACAGCGTTACTATATTCGGTCCTTTTACTTTTGCCAATTGTAGTAGCCTAACTTCGGTCAATATTCCCAAAGGGGTTAAAGTCATAGACCCTTTTATTTTTCTCAATTGCAGTAGTTTAGATTCTATTATAATTCCGTATGGCGTTGAAACTATCGGTATTGATGCGTTTGGTAATTGCACTAGTCTAAATACCTTCAATATTCCACCAACTGTAGAATATATTGGCGATGGAGCTTTCCACAACACTGCATTTTTCCACAACCAAGACAATTGGACAGGAAAAGTTCTTTATAAAGATGGTTGCTTATTAGTTGCTGATACAACATTGAGTGGCGAATATTTTATACTCGAAAACACACGAGCAATAGCGGTGAGGGCATTTAGAAACTGTAACAAACTAACATCGGTAATAATTCCCAATAGCATTACTACTATAGAGCATTCAATATTTGAAGATTGTAACATCTTGAACAAAGTAATAATAGGTAGCAATATGGATACTATAAAAGACTATGCTTTTTATGGTTGCGACAATCTGACAAACGTAATATGCCTATCTCAAGAACCACCAATACTTGAAAAAGAAGTTTTCCCGTATCCCAACAAAGCCACCCTCCAAGTTCCACGTGGTAGCCTGGAGAGATACAAAGCCTCCGATTGGAACAAGTACTTTGAAGGAAGAATCGTTGAAATTGAAGAATAATAGTGTATATATAATATAGTATAGCTATGAAGAGAATAATATTAAGCATAGTAGCAGTAGTTTGTGTAAATATCGGGTTGGCACAAGAGAGGTTTTTTACTATAGATAATCTTAACTATGAGGTGAAAGCACCTAATGAGGTGAAACTGTGGGGAAGTAATTTTATTATAACCTCATTAGATATACCCTCTACAGTGGTAATACATGATACTACTTACACCGTTACTGCTATTGGAAGGTGGGCATTCGGATACCAGGACAGTTTAACCTCCATCAGCATCCCCAATACTGTTACTTCCATCGAAGAATATGCATTCATGGGTTGCAAAAGTTTAGTATCTATTGTTATTCCCGAAAGTGTTACTGCGATAGAAAACTGCACGTTCGAAGACTGCCATAGTCTTACATCCATAACTATTCCTAATAGTGTTACCGTCATTGGGATATCGGCATTTAGAGGCTGTAGAAGTTTACAATCTATTGCAATTCCAAATAGTGTTGCCACTATTGGTAAAGGTGCATTCAGTCGTTGCAGTAGTTTAACTACTATCTCTATTCCTAGTAGTATTACAACTATTGAAAATAATACCTTTAGCCATTGCGAAAGTTTATCTTCTTTTGTTATTTCCAACAATGTTACTTCTATTGGGCAGTCAGCATTTTCTAATTGCAATAATTTGGACACCTTTGTTATTCCCAATAGCGTCACATCTATTGGAAAATGGGCGTTTAAAGGTATAAAACATATTACATATCATGGAGCGGCAGAAGGCTATCCTTGGGGTGCATTGTGTATGAATGGTTTTGTTGAAGATGGTTTTGTATATAGAAGTAGCAGTGAAAAAACAAAATTGTTGGGATATATAGGCAAGGATACAAACGTTGTAATTCCCAATGGTGTTACAACTATTGGACGACATGCATTCGAAATGTGTAGCAATATAACCTCCATTGATATTCCCAATACTGTTAGTGTTATTGAAGATTTAGCCTTTGCCGACTGTAGAAGTTTGCGTTTCATTACTATTCCTTATGGAGTTACCACTATTGGAGATGCAGTTTTTAATCATTGCCATGGATTGATATCTGTATCCATTCCCAATAGCGTTACTTCTATTGACAATTCCTTTGGATTCTGCTCGAGTCTGACGTCTATTACTATTCCCAATAGTGTTACTTATATTGGTGATTACACTTTCACAGGATGCTATAATTTAGCTTCTATCAATATTCCCGAAGGAATCACTACTATTCGTTCAAACACATTTCGCAATTGTGAAAGTTTGGATTCTGTATCTATTCCTAAAAGCGTTACAACCATTGAAGAGAGAGCTTTTGCTTATTGTACCAACTTAAAGACTATTGTTATTCCAAACAGTGTCAGAAATATTGATGATATAGCTTTTGATGAAGTGAAACATATTATTTATCATGGTTCGGCAAAAGGTTCATCTTGGGGAGCATTGAGCCTAAATGGTTTTGTTGAAGATGGTTTTGTGTATAGCAATAGCAAAAAAACAAAGCTGTTGGCGTATATAGGCGATGATACGCATGTTGTTATTCCAAATAGTGTTACTACCATTGGAAAATATGCATTCAGTGGGTGTAAAAACTTAGTCTCGGTATCCATCCCCAACAGTGTTACTACTATCGAAAATTCTGCATTTCAAAGTTGTGATAATTTAGTTGCTGTATCTCTCCCCGATGGTATTACATCTATTGAAGATCATACCTTTGATTTTTGTGAGAGTTTGGTATCAATAGATATTCCAAGTAGTGTTACATCTATTGGCAATTATGCTTTCGTATGTTGTATTAGCTTGGTTTCTCTATCTATTCCCGATAGTGTTACATTTATTGGACATAGTGCATTCTATAAATGTACTAGTTTGACATCCGTTACTATCCCTAGTAAGCTTACTTTTGTTGCAGAAAACGCATTTGCCGATTGTAGCAGTTTAGCTTCGGTAACTATTCCAAGCAGTGTTACTACTATCGATGCTCATGCGTTCAATAAATGTGCCAGTTTGAAAGAGTTTGTTTCGTTGGCAGTCAATCCGCCTTCATTGGATTGGGAACCATTCAAAAATCCTATAAGTTCGGTACTCCAAGTTCCACGCGGCAGCCTGGAGAGATACAAAGCCTCCGATTGGAACAACTACTTCTCCCGCATTGAAGAGATTGGCAGTAGTAACCGATAATGTAGTTGTATGGTGGTGTTTGATGCTGACAATTTGTCATATTTGTTGAACTTTGATTAGTTTGGCTTTGTTTTTGATGTGTTGGCTTATTGAGGGTGCAATAGATGATGCCCCTATAATACTATAACATAAATAATAAGAAAAGCAACTATGAATCTAAACAATTTCACAATCAAGTCGCAAGAGGCTATACAGAAATCGCAGGAGATAGCTCTTTCGTATCAGAACCAGTCCATAGAGTGTGTACACATACTGAAGGGTATTTTTCATGTGGACGAAAACATTGTGCCTTACCTGCTTAAGAAGATGGGCGTGAATGTTTCCCTTATGCAGCAGGCTGTGGATAAAATAATCACATCATTGCCCAAGGTGGTGGGCGGTAATCAGTATCTTAGTTCCGAAGCCAATCAGATGTTGGTAAAGTCTACACAGATAGCTACCGATATGGGCGATGAGTTTGTGTCTATAGAGCATTTGCTGTTGGCTATGCTTAAGACCAAGGACACTGTGGCCACGCTGTTTAAGGATGCCGGTGTAACCGAAAAGGCTTTGCAGGCTGCTATTGCCGACCTTAGAAAAGGCTCGAAGGTAACGTCGCAGTCGGCGGAGGACACCTACAATGCATTGAGCAAATATGCCAAGAACTTGAACCAATTGGCACAGAGTGGTAAGCTGGACCCCGTGATAGGTCGCGACGAAGAGATACGCCGTGTGCTGCAAATACTTTCGCGACGCACCAAAAACAACCCTATACTGATAGGCGAACCCGGTGTGGGCAAGACTGCCATTGCCGAAGGATTGGCACACAGAATAGTGAGCGGAGATGTGCCCGAAAACTTAAAAACCAAGACCATATACTCGCTGGACATGGGTGCTTTGATAGCGGGTGCCAAATACAAAGGTGAGTTTGAAGAGCGGCTCAAGAGTGTGATACGCGAGATAAACGAAGCCGATGGCGAGATAATTCTTTTTATCGACGAGATACATACCCTTGTGGGTGCCGGTGGCGGCGAGGGTGCCATGGATGCTGCCAATATACTTAAGCCGGCTTTGGCTCGTGGCGAGCTGAGGGCGGTGGGTGCCACCACGCTGAGCGAATATCAGAAGTATTTCGAAAAAGATAAGGCTTTGGAGCGTAGGTTTCAAAGTGTGCTAATAGACGAGCCCGATGTGGCCGACACCATTTCCATACTTCGCGGACTGAAGGAACGCTACGAGGTGCACCACAAAGTGCATATCAAGGACGAGGCCATTATAGCCGCCGCCGAACTTTCGCACCGCTATATTACCGACCGCTTTTTGCCCGACAAGGCCATTGACCTTATCGACGAGGCTGCAGCCAAGTTGCGGTTGGAGATAGACTCGGTGCCCGAAGAGTTGGACGAAATAGAACGTAGAATACGTCAGTTGGAGATAGAGCGTGAGGCCATAAAGCGTGAGAACGACACCGAGAAACTCCACAACCTGGCCGAAGAGATTGCCAACCTTAGCGAAGAGCGAAACAAGATGAAGGCAAAATGGCAGTCGGAAAAGAACATAGTGGAACGCATTCAGGAAGAAGGCAAGAACATAGAAACCTATAAGTTCGAGGCCGAGCAGGCCGAAAGGGTAGGGGACTACGGCAAGGTGGCCGAACTACGCTATGGCAAGATAAAGGAAGCCGAACGAACGGTGGAAGACCTGAAGCAGAACCTCAAGGACATGCAGGCCGATAGTGCTATGATAACCGAAGAGGTGGATAGCGAGCAGATAGCCGAGGTAGTTTCCCGTTGGACCGGTATACCCGTAACCCGTATGCTGCAAAGCGAAAAGGAAAAGCTACTGAGCTTGGAAACGGAGATGCACAAACGGGTGGTGGGACAAAACGAAGCCATCGACGTTATAGCCAATGCCATACGCCGAAACCGCACAGGACTTAGCGACGGCAAACGCCCTATAGGCTCCTTCATATTCTTGGGAACCACCGGCGTGGGCAAGACCGAGTTGGCTCGTACGTTGGCCGAAACACTGTTTGATGATGAGAACATGATGGTGCGTATCGATATGTCCGAGTACCAGGAACGCCATTCGGTGTCGCGTCTTATTGGTGCACCTCCGGGCTATGTGGGATACGACGAAAGCGGACAACTTACCGAGGCTGTGCGTCGCAAACCATACTCTATTGTCCTCTTCGACGAGATAGAGAAGGCTCACCCCGATGTGTTCAACATCTTGCTCCAAGTGTTGGAAGATGGCAGACTTACCGACAACAAGGGACGTATTGCCGACTTTAAGAACACCATCATAATAATGACTTCCAACATGGGTTCCAACATCATTCAGGAACGAATGATGAATGTAGACCCTATGGAAGCCGACCGCGTTTACGACAGCACCAAGAACGAGGTGATGGAACTACTTCGACGTACCATTCGACCGGAGTTTTTGAATCGTATCGACGAGATAATAATGTTTACTCCTCTGTCGAGAAACGAGATAAAAGATGTGCTACGAATACAGATGCGTGTTGTGGAAGACATGCTGGCCAAGAATGATATACATCTAACCATTACCAACGAGGCGCTGGAATACCTTGCCGAGATAGGCTACGACCCTGCCATGGGTGCTCGCCCCGTAAAGCGTGTTATCCAGCGGAGGATACTCAACGAACTATCCAAGGAAATACTTGCCGACAAGATTCGCCCCAGCGACAATATTGTGGTGGATGTGTTTGATGGCAACTTCGTCTTTTACAATTCCGATATAAAGAAATAATATGTTTGTAATCTAAACGCAAGGCGAGAGAAAACCCCGAAAGGTTTCTCTCGCCTTTTTGTTTGTAAACTTTTAGTGAGTCTATGTCTTGACCTGTCCTAATCAGTCTACCATCAATTTACCACTAATTTCTTTGTTGCAACACCTCTTGGAGTGTATACTTTTACTATATATGCCCCTTTTGGATAATCTCTTACTGTAAGTTGCGAGGAAAGACCTTCGCAGTCCATTCTCTCAACCAAAACACCATTCAAAGCAAACACCTCAATTCTGTTCATGGAGAAAGATGAAAATATTGTTACCACATCGTTTGCCGGATTAGGCATAAGGTGTGTATACTCTTCGAGCATGGTAGTATGTATACTTATTGGCGAAACGGTATCGCCGGCAATATAAAACTCTATGCTGTCGCTCCAGTTGCTATATCCACCATTGTCGCATTTAGCTCTCACATACGCCACATACCAAGTGCCCGAATCCAATTGGCTTAGGTTGTACACTGTAGATGTAGTTTCCAATATAGTGGCACTATCTATTGTTGTGCCTCTGATACCATAGGCCAATTCCCATCCTATGTTGTGTCCTGAGCTATCCCAACTTAGTAGTGCTGATATGCTGTCTGTGCTAAGCACAGCAAAATTGGTAACATCTGCACAAGTGTCTGATGGCCCATAATAGGCACTTGTATCGAAGATCGGGAAAATTGGAGTATATTCACTTGTAACACTGATATTATACCAAACAGTAGTATCTATAGAATGAATGGAATAATAATGTCCCTCTATGGGAGCATATTTTATTTTGCCATAAGGCATACATGGTATGAAATTTGGATTTAAAGGATATCGAAGCCAAATTGAATAATATGCAAGTCTCGTTGATTTGTGAAAATAATAGTTACCATACTCCGGATCAGGCTGGTTAGGATTTATATGCACTGCTTCATTATTTTGAGTAAAAGCAACATAAAAAGAATCCTGAACAACTATAGCCGAATCAAAGTAAGTTTCGTATATCGGCACATAGGCAGAATCTGAAATGTTTCCGTAGTGATCATGTTCAATAAATTCGAAACATTTATCTACGGGGCTTAATGTATCCCACCTGACTTCTGCCACCTTTACAAAACTTGTATCGGTAGCTTCGTACAACTGAAAATACTCGGCAAGTGTGTCATCCGGCTGTTCAGGTGCAAGAGACTCTATTTTTACTGCACCACATGCTATGCCTATTACTGTAAGAGGATATTCAGTATAAAAAGGTACAGCAATGGTATATGGATCCCCGTTGAAACCTTTATAAATTTCTAAATTTGCAGTTAATCGATTAAAACCTCTGCACTTATCTATCCAGCAGCCATAATAATAATTAGGTTCTCTATCGTTAGGGTCTAAAAACAAAGTATCCATATCCTTAACTATATCGACACTGTCTTTATATTGTTGCGAATAAGCACTTACACTACAAAATATCGCTAAAAACAAAACTATATTTTTCATATTATTTCCTCCTTTTATAAATATTTTACACATAATAAATCCATATATTTAGATTTGAAATTAAACAAATTTTCTTTATAAAAAGACAGATCTTTTTTATTTTCGCTAAAACCGTTTGCTTCAATTTTAGCTGTATAAAGCGATTTAAATGATACTGTCAGATTTAAATCATGCCCAGAACAGAAGTTAGGATTATCTATCTTATCTCCTATAAATGTCCAATCTGTTGGGTAGTTTATTTCATATCCGGATAGTATATTATATTGATAAGAAAGACATTTATCAAATGATGAGAATTCAAAATCATAATATTTTGCTGATGTTATGGATATATTATTGCTTAAATTGATTTTAGAAAATAAATTAACCAAAGAATTTGGAGCTTCTTCCATTCTTTGCAGTAATGCAAAAGAATTAAAGTCAGGATTGTATAGAAACTCTTTAAGTTCCCAATTTCCATTGTAGTAATTTTGATTTATCGATATAGAAGCCAACATTGAAGGTTCAGGAGTTGAAGCCACATCATAAATTCTAATTAATGTACCATTAAGATGAGGAGCTTGATTTGCCGGATTGTACCAATACGTTGCTATAGCGATGGTGTCTCCTTGAATAGGTGTTATTAAAATATTATTTATATCATCTGCCAAATATTCCGAAACAGGAATGTTTTCATTTGGTGGATATGTATAAGCTGTATCATAATCTACTGTATTAGAAAATATATCTTGTTTTAAATATCTCCTTATTGCAGCGTATGATTGAGAATAACATGTTCCCACCGTTACTACATAGTTATCGGTGACTGCCATATCATTCATCCTTTCAGAAGTACAATTTGAAATCCCCAATTTATACGTACCATTTAAATCTCCAACCGCATCGGTTTTCATTTCAACAATACAGGCTTTCGAATCAGATGTTTCCCCTATAGCTACTACATGGAATTTATTTCCTCCTCCAAAGAAAACTTCCATCTTAGTCAAATTAGAAACCATGACAGTGCGGTTATTTATTATTTGTCTAAAATCATTATTAAATTCAATTACCGGACTATCAATCTCTGCCAAGAACTCTGATAAATCAAAAAAACCTATAAAACCACGGGATTTATTGTCTTTAATATGTTCTCCACAAAGGTAAACATAGGAAGTATCAACAATCTTGAAATCATTTACTATATAGGAGTTGTCTATTTGAATCTCTTTAATTTCTACAAGACTGAAATTATGTCCTGTGTCAGTTGGAGAATAAGACATCGCAACAAAATAATGTTTTTTATTGCTTTCTATATAAGATATTGAATTATTACTATTACCATAGCTTCTAACTATGGTTTTTGTAATTGTATCTTCAAATTTATTTTCCAATAAGATATTACCAACATTTACTCCTTGCCCATACGATATTCCAATCGTACAAAGCAATCCAATTAATATTATATTATTTACTTTCATATTATTATTCTTTATTTTATTATTCTACTAATTTATAAAGACTGATTACTCCGTCTCTATCATTTTAACACTAAAAAAACTGAATATTTGGCTGCTAAAAACTAAATTCGCAGCCATTGTTTAGGACGTTTCCGATGAAACAAATTGCTATGTTTTAATACCTTATACATAGTTACAGTATTTTTTCTTGTTATCGAAAAGATACCGCAAAGATACATATTTTTTCTAATAAAACAAACTATTTAAAGAAAAAAACATGCAAAAATTGGAAAAAATAATTATTGGTATACTGATAGATAGCCTAAATGCCGCCATACGCAAGGCGAGAGAAAACCCCGAAAGGTTTCTCTCGCCTTTTTGTTTGCCGTTGCAATAGTATTCATTTTCTTCTAAAACACTTTTTACAGATGCTTACAACACTTTTTTCTTTCTTCGGAAATGATGGTATAGAAAGTGCTGTAGTTATAGTATAGAGAGTGCTGAAATTATAGTATCGAATGTACTGAAGAGATTATAAAAAATACAGATTTACATTATAAAAAACATACACTTGCGATGTAAAATATTGGCATTTTAAATGTGATAAATAGGCTATTTTTCACATCAAAAAAGCCTATTTATTATAATGCAAGTGGCACTTCTACACCATACAAGTGGCTATTTTGCATTGACTCTCCAATACTCTCGGTATTATATCTCCGGCACTTTCTATACTATATATACAATACTTTCGACACTATGTCGTTAGTACTTTGTAAAAAGTGTTTCCGAACAAATAGAAAATTGTTTCAGAAGAAATAGAAAAGTAAAACAATACAAACCAACAATAATAATGGCAATAGGATATTACAAACACAAACGCAAGATAAACGCAAATGGTACAGTAAAAGAAGTGTATGTGGCTAAGGTGGCACGCGCCAATGTGGTAGACATCGATATTTTGGCCGAGGAGATAGCTGCTACATGTTCGGCATCGGAAGGCGATGTGCTGATGGTGTTGCGAAACATGGAAAGGGTTATAGAAAAACATATAGCCAAAAGCGATGTAGTGAAGTTGGACTCGCTGGGTACTTTTTCGCCCACGTTGCGAGCCAAAGTTGTTGATTCGCCCGACAAGGTGAACCAGTTTTCTATAATATCGACAGGCATAAACTTCAGGCCTACCAAACGAATGCTTAGCGGTGTGCAAGATGCCGGAGTGCGGCTTGCCGACAAGCGAATACTTGTGCCGGCAGCCAGAGTAAAGGAAAAAGCAAAACAACAACAGCAAGAAAACACAGAGGAACAATAAGTTCTGTCGCTAAAAATATTTTGCTGTTTGGTAAATAAGTCGTACCTTTGCAGAAACGTTTAAATAGGATAAGATATGAGAAAACTGATTGTAATGCTCGTATTAGCAGTGCTTTGCATCACAAGTGCAATGGCACAAACCGTGGTGGTAGACGATGAGATATTTCTTGTAGTAGAAAATGAACCTGAATTTCCGGGTGGCGAAGATTCGCTTTATGCCTACATTGCCCGAAACATCGTATATCCCGAAGCTGCAAAGAAAGCAAAATTAGAGGGGCAAGTGTTCGTTACTTTCGTTGTCGAGAAAGATGGACAGGTGAGCAGTGCCAAACTTCTTCGCGACATAGGCGGAGGCTGTGGCGAGGAGGTTATACGTTTGGTAAAAAGTATGCCAAAGTGGAAACCTGCTACCCACCGAGGCAAATCTGTACGCTTTCAACTTAACTTGCCTATAAATTTAGAATTGGAAAGGGAAGTTGTGGTAGTGGACGATGAAATATTTCTTGTTGTAGAAAATGAACCTGAATTTCCGGGAGGCGAAGATTCGTTGTATGCCTACATTGCCCGAAACATCGTATATCCCGAAGCTGCAAAGAAAGAGAAGATAGAGGGGCAGGTTTATGTTTCTTTTATTGTTGAGAAAGATGGACAACTGACTGGAGTAAAATTTCTTCGCGACATAGGCGGAGGCTGTGGCGAGGAGGCTGTACGTGTGGTAAAAAGTATGCCAAAGTGGAAGCCCGGCACCCAGCGTGGCAAACCTGTACGTGTGCAGTACCATATACCTTTGCGTTTTATATTGTAAAAGAAATATAAAGAGTAATAATTAATACACAATATGATATGAAAAAGTTGTTTTTATTTGTAGCAGTAGCAGTGATGTACTGCTCGTGTGTCGAAGTAGGCACAAAGGATAGCGATACCCCATCGACAAATGATGAGATTGTTGATTATTTCCCCGAATCTGAAAAAGAACGGGATGAACGAATAGCTAATGATGAGCCTATAGAATGCCCTGAAGTTGATCCTGAATTTCCGGGAGGCGACGATTCATTGTTTGCTTACCTTTATCGAAACGTCAGCTATCCTGCCGAGGCAAAGAAAGCTGATATACACGGGAGAGTGTTTGTAACTTTCGTTGTAGAGAAAGATGGCCGGATAACAGGCGAGAGAATCCTTCGGGACATAGGCGGAGGCTGTGGCGAGGAAGTGTTGCGTGTGATAAGGGCTATGCCAAAGTGGAAACCCGGCACCCAAGATGGTACCCCTGTACGTGTACAATTCAATCTGCCGGTAGCGTTCGAATTGCAAGACGAAGACAAGGAATAGAAACTTATACAAAACTTTATGTAGGCAAAAAATGCATCACGATGTAGATAAAATTTCATCGTGATGCATTTTCACTTACATCGTGATGTAGTAAAATTTTCCTCGTGATGTAATTTTACACTATTCCCTGCTATCAAAAATGTAGCAAACATAGTGTATATCAAAATAAAGTCGTATCTTTGCAAGCTGAAATGAATAGATTATGGATCACACAAAGCATAATATAAAACAACATTCTTGGGAACTATGTATTCTTGCAAGTATAATATTTATATTGTTTAGTGCTTGCACTTCTTCTATGCAAATGAGAGAAGAAAAGGTAGAAGTATATGCTTGTGAGGATACTATAAACAACGGAGAAAAATGGATACTATACTTGTATAACGACCAAACATTTGTAGAACAAATATCTACATATACATGGAGTGGAAGTTACATGATTGACAAAAGAGAAGATAGATACTATTTGTTGAAAGAGGAAAGGAATATGTATGACTCGTTGCTGTTGACTACAGAAACTGAGGTAACAACCTTAATATCTATACTATTTAGTGATGATTTAGATACATTGTACTATGAATTGCCGGATGCAAAAAGAGAAACAAAGAAGTTGGTGCGTAGAACTTCTCAAATGCATGGGCTTAATAATGCAAACTGGGACAAGAACTTTTTACCACAGATATACGAACGACAAGTAAAAAGCCTAAAAAGGTGGAAGAAAAAATTAAATAATAATGAATAAGGTAATAACTATATTGTTTTGTGCTTTAAGCACTGTAGGACTTTATGCTCAGCATAACTATACAGACTATCAATTAGAGATAATAAAGAATATTCCTAATGATAATATAAAGGTAGGTGTAGGTGTATTCGTTAGAAACTTTGTAAAGCAAATAAATAGTATAGTTTTGGGAAATAGTTGCCTATCATATATCTCTTTCGAGCATTACACTCGAAAGGGATATACTTTTATATTTAGTATTCATATCTTATGTATATTTCTTTATAGTTGCGAACAAAGTTTTATATATTTGCGTGTTTTTGAAATTTTAAATCAAGAGACTGAACTATTTTGTAGTCTGTTCGAAGAAAGGATATTCGATGATCTTAAAATTTTTGTATTTGTATTCGATATGATTTTTTAACTGTGTATTTAGTCTAAAATATGGGCATTCAAGAGGTGCTGTCTTTTCTTTTAAAGGATATTTTGGTGTGCTTTTTGTTTTATATCTCGTACAAATAGATGAAAAATTGTTGTCTTTAAGAAAAAAACAGATTTCGCAAAAACGAACACTTTTATTAGTTTTGTGGCAATATAATAAAAAATACTTTATTAATGAATCATAATCATATTTATCGTATAAATCTTGATTTTCGATTATGTATAAATTTATAGTGTCATGATTTGATTTGATATTTGTACAAGAAGATGTTTTTATTTCTATATTAATAGTACCATTTGATGAAGATTTAAATTGGAAATAATTTATTTTTACTTCTTCTGGGCAAGAATAAGATTGCTTTTTGTTTTTAAAGTTATATGCTCTACCATTTATAGAACTTTCTTTAAGCATCAAATAGGGTAAGTACTTTTGATTTTTAATATCAATATCTAATACTCTTTTATTAGATGGAAATGAATTATTTTTACTATTTATTACTATATAAATTTCGGAATTTATATTTTGATTTTTTCTTTGACTACTTGATATTGTTAAATAAGAGTTTTGGCAATGCGAATTAGAATCAATTATTTCGCATAAATCATAGTTTAAATCCTTTAAATCATAATCTACACTTTTATATGTATAACAAATCTTGTCATTGTAATTATCACAGATTTCATTCTTAGAACAAATGTGACGTTGTTCGAAACTAATTAGAAATTTTTTTTGTGTGTCGAATTTATATTTTATAAGATATTCACTAGCTTTTATAAGATAGCATTCATCTGTACAACTACTATTATTTTCCATGTGTTTAAAGAAGTACCCATCCAAATTGTTATAACTTAAACTTACTTCTTGTTTGCATACAACGCAATAATATTTAAATGGCTTTTCATCATTATTTTTAATATCGTTGCTATTAACAATTATTCCATTTTCATCAATAGCAAAGATTCGTTTTAAAGAATTATCCCACTTATTATCACGTGTGTAAAAATCTTTATAATCTGGAAACGTATTCTTTTCTTCACGAATATTATCTTCATTAGCTAAAGAATTATCCCTCTTATTATCATGTGTATGAGATTTATGATTTTGAGACTTATTCTTTTCTTCACGAATATTATCTTCATTATAAATCCATTCCCTTTTTTCTAAATCATTTAGAATACATTCTTTTATATTATCTTTATCTTGGGTGCAATTACTTATATCTATCTCAATACAATCAATATGAGCCAAGATTATTTCTTTTCTTTTTTTGGGGTCAACCTCATGAGTGTATTTGAATTCAATCCAAAGTTTTTTATCTTCATAATACCCTATACAATCTGGTCGTAATTTTAATTTTCTATCGAATATTTCTATTTCAACGTTATCAAAATCCAATATCCTACCATTAGGAAAATTAGGTGTAGATGGAAGTAAAACAGATTTGATTTCCTGTAAGATTTCTTTAGCAAGCATGTGTATGGCTGTTTCTACAGCACCTTGGCAGTCAGAATCAGCTTTGTGTGCAAAGTGATGTATTTTTTTCGTTCCTTCATTTTTCGCGTTAAGTTTGCTTTTACATTTAGGACATACGCATTCACATTTTAGACCATTGTTTACATTGTCAACGTGAACCAAGTTCCCATTTTTATCTAATGCATATATTAAATTTGCTTCTTTTTCTTTCATAATTAGTTGGTATTGTATTCTACTCTATATTGTAAATCTATTGCAAAGATACATACTTTTCTTTAAAAAATGCACTTTTTGAAATAATATTTCTTGTACAATACAGCATATACTAAGGTTATAATTCTAAACATAGTCTACATCAAAAAAAGTCGTACCTTTGCAGACCGAAACGAATAAAAGGGTGCTGAAAACAAACTCCCACACTTAGGCATCGTAAGTATGGGAGTTTTGGGTTGAAAGTGCCATAGTTTTGCATCAAAACTATGGCACTTTTGATAGCTAAACCACCATGTTTCCGAAACCGAAGTTATGTGCTTGGTGAATTGCATATCCCGTTTACAATATTATACTTTAAGTAGCGTTATAATAATCAAACCAATTGTATAGAAAACTAGAGCTATAAGAAATGATGAAGAAGGTAAGAAACTCTTGTAATATACTCTGAATATTTAGAAATGACAAATAAACAAGCTATATAGTTATTTGAAGAACAGAAAGCTCGTATAGTTTGGGACGATGAGCACGAGAAATGGTGTTTCTTTATCGTTGATGTATGGTAATAATGGATAATTAATATGGATAAAGATAAAAACATATCTGAACTACAGTCTCCTTTCGAACAACTACGAGAGGTGGATGCTAATGGTAAGGAATGGTGGAACTCGCGTAAGTTGGCGCGAGTGATGGGTTATGGAAAGTACTGGAACTTCGAGCGTGTGATGGCGAAGGCACAGGCTTGGACATCGCAGAAGGGGTATCACCTCGGAGAGCACTTTGTGGAGTTTGCCGAGATGGCAGAACTTGGTAACGGTGCTGTGCGTGAAGTAACAAGTATAAAACTATCTCGAGCTGCATGTATGGCTATTGCAATGAATGCCGATCAGAAGAAGGAAATGGTGAAGGTTGCGAATGAGTACTTCTCTGCCACTATGACGAGCGATGTGGCAGTTCGCAGTATGGAATCGACCATTCTTCTATATAAGGGAGCACGTGGGAAAACACAGGTGCAAGTTGTATTTGATACCAACACATTTTGGTTATCGCAGCAGCGAATGGCAGAGTTGTTTGGAGTGACGCAGCAAAATATTAGTTACCATCTGCAACAGATAGATGAGAGCGGAGAAATCCATTTGTCCGATGGTTACAAAAAATATTTGTATGCTTCGGACAAATGGTCCGAAAATGTCGCTATGTACAACCTCGATGTGGTAATTGCAGTTGGTTACCGTGTGAA
>JAFWZP010000106.1 GCA_017522255.1 Bacteroidales bacterium
AGTGTCCGCTAAACAAAATACAGCTTTTTCAATATACTGAATTTCAATAATCAACAATTGTTCTTCCTTGGACAAGCCCCCTATTTTGAGTATCTTATCGGCTGTCCGACAAATTAACCCATATATTTTGCATAATAAGTCAAATGACTAAAAAGTAAGGTAAAGTCTTTACGATATTTACGCTTTTTCGGCTATTTTTTTTGAATTATCAATCCTAAATGGATATTTGTATCTCCAACTCATCGGCTGTCCGACAAAATAAACTTCTCATATAACAAGAATCGAACTTTTAGCGGACACTAATAGTTTTTAATGCTAGTTTATGCTCTTTTAGGATAGCTTTGGCATACTTTATTTTCTCGTTAGTATCAAGGTCGCCATGTAGTATTTGGTCGTTTCGCAGTGTTTCCGAATAGTCGTCCATTTCTTCCAAAAGGTCGTCGGGTATTTTATATTTCAACATACTTCTAACCGCAGGCCTCCACATATATCCATCCAGCCATTCCAAAATATATTCAGGAGCCCAATTCTTACACATTTCCAATATCTTCTTTTGTGTTTCTGTCTGTTCAAATATTATCATATAGCCAATGTTTCTGTCGTTATTATAGTATTAATCAAATCGAACGTTGTATTCATCTCTTATTTTCAAACTTTCCAATTCCGGGTTTATAAGATTCTTTTTTATTCCATCTACAAGTTCTTCAAATGTAATCGCATCATGAGTTTTCTGTAAAATACCTTTCTCTATATATCCAAATATCATTCCTGAAAAAGGGCCCGAAATACAAATTATCTGAACAACATATTTCTTTTCAAAACACTCTGCCAATATAAAGGAATCTCGTCTTTGTGAACCATTCAAATAAGATATTGTAAATATTGTCCCTCTATAAAATATCTTATCGCAATTAATCTTTAAACTTCTTCCAAATTTAATTTTACATCCGTCTTCGATTTTCAAACTGTTCAAATCCGGACTCAAAATATTGTATTTAATTCCTTCTATAAGTTCTGTATATGTTATTGCTCTGCGTGTTTCTTTTAAAACTCCTTTCTTTATATAGCCCGACTGTGTCCCGGCACTATAGCCTGAGATGCAAACTATTTTAAAGACATTTTCATCGTCATGCGATTCTGCCAATATAAAAGTATCTCGTTCCGGTCTGTCCCAAAAGAACGAAATTGTAAAAATAGTTCCTGCATCAAATAGTTCGTCTATATAGTTTTTCTCATACATCGTATTTCTAATTTATCTCCAATGTAACACTTTCTATTATCCGAAACTTATTATTCCGGAATCAACTGAAAAGTCGGTTCGACCGGTGGATTCAAACTCATAAAGGAAACTCCTAATTCACCAAGTCTCACCGTTGTGAAAAAACTTCCTATACCGGTAGAATAACATATTCTTTTCATAACCTATTCAATTTACTGATGTATATCAATCCGAAATGAAATCATCTTCGTTGTAGAAAAAACAATTCTTGTTGTAATCCATAGCAAGTAGTTTGTTTTTTAGTACAGTATACAGTTCTTTATCCACCGCTGCCAATTCTTTTACTAATTGCATGTATTTTGGATTCATTGTAATCCTAAACAAACAGAAAGCAGCAACAATTTGACAATCCTGATAATATGTTTTATTATTAAGAACACGTTCAAACACCGGTACCACCAATTCGCTTTGAGATATTTTCATGTGTTCAAAAACGTAGATAATAGCCGACGAAACGACTACCGGCGTACGACGTTTTTTTATAGTATCTATGCAGAAATCAAAAATATCAGCACTCTCTATGTTGTTCCAATTGGCACAATCGATAAGGTCCGACACAAATAAAAGATTTTTATCATGAAGATGTAAGTGTATATATTTCCGAATTTCCATCAATTGTATTTCAGTGAAATTCTCATACTTCTCTAAAATATCACCAACGGAGAGTTTGTTTAAACTTTTACCATCAAGAATGATATTAAATACTTTCTTGGAAAGTTTGGGAACATTTAGTATCATATTTAATTCTTCGGTCGAAAGTATGTACCCACGTCTTTCTATGTATAAAAAATCCGGATTTGGCATATTTTGTTTTGCTTATTATATCGTTCTCGTATGCTAAACTTCGTTTATTTTTCCATATCAATACTGCTGATAGAACTACAAATATTATCAATATCTGCCTTGATAGGTTCCAACGTCGGGTCGATTCCCATCGCTTGCAAAATACCTTCGATACAACACTTTAATTTACAGCTATCGCCTATCGATTCGATTATTCCGGGTATATAATTTCGATACTCATTTTCCGAAACAACATCATCTACACACAAAGGATTCCATTCCGATAGAATGCTATTTATTTTCAATTCTTTTTCTTTCATACTTTTTTTCTCGTTAGTTTTCGGTTTGCAAAGATACATATTTTCTTTGAACTATTATATTTTTTTCTTTGAACCAATTATAGTTAAGCCATAAATATCTGATGATTCATCAATACATATAGGTAGCCATCCATATTCTTTGTAATTAATTTTCTCTCCCGTTTTGCAATCATGCGTAGGCCATCCTTCATATCTCCATTTTGCAATGGTGTTAAGCGAACAACCCCATGCATATGCCGTGTATTCGTAGTTATCCATTTTTAGATAATCTCTCAGATTTCCTTCATAATCCTTGTCCTTATTATATAATTCGCGTGACTCATCAATTAAATCTATTGCGTCGTCCGATGATAATTTCTCATCATAAATCTTTTTAAGTATATCCATAAATATTAAATTCAACAAAAGTAATGTATCCCAATTGTTCTTTTTCTTTCATACTTTTTTTCTCGTTAGTTTTCGGTTTGCAAAGATACATATTTTCTTTGAATCAATTATAGACAGCCATCTTTATTATTTTCTTTCTCCCGTTTTGCAATCCAGTGTTGCCCGCCTTTCATTACCAAATGTTCGAGAATAGAATCAAGTTTGTTCGACGAAGGTAGTTCTCTTTCGACGTAAGGACAGTTCCCTTTCGACGTAAGGATGACTCCCTTTCGACGTAAGGGAATCCTCTGCTCCGAACTTTGTCGAAACCTTTATCGAACTTTATCGTAACCACGTTCGAAAAAAAGTATTTTTCCGTACCGAAACTACTTAATTACCCTAACTCATTCAACGGATAGTCATCATATAAATCAATCACTTTCGTTGAGTTATCTAATAATTTCAACTCAATTATTCCATTTCCGCCTATTTGATAATCTGAAATAATATCGTCGACAAAATATTCTTTGTAACAATTAAACTTGTCTGCCAACTTTATTGCCAATACATTCATTTCACATATTCCAACACACCAAATGTCGCTGAAAAAAACATCTACTATATTAGTAGTAAGAGGCCATCGCAAAACGACATTATCTTTTGCACGGACGATGCAAAAAGAATGGTCAACACTAATTATTACTGCCTCAGATGGTAACTCCTTTATTATTGGTAAAATCAAATCACTTTCCCAAGCAAATTTGTACATAATGTTTTCTATTACAATAGTCGCATAACATCTGTTGTACTTATATTCGCCTGAAAACAATTCGATTATTGGTAGATTATAATATTCTTCTTTCGATATTCTTGTATAGTTCATTTATCACTTTTTGTGCTTTAATTCGATCTAGATTTACTCCGCATTTATACTTTTTGCCTTTTCCATATTTAATCAGTATGGTGCCTTGCGGTGTTCCGGTTAGGGATGGATAAGTAAAAAGTTCCACAATAAGACCGGGAGAATATAAAGATATATCAGTAATTTCATTCCATGGTATTTCTTTTCGTCTTTTGAAAAGTCGGTGTTTTGTAATTACGATTTTCGAGTCGTCGTACTCACATTTCTCTTTGCCAAACATCAGCCAAATGGCTTCATCCAAAAAGTAATAAATCCAAGCAAATATAGCAAACAATATCAAAGAAACAATTACAATATCTGAAATTTTACTGCAATCCAACAAAATAGAAACATATCCATACACCAAAAAAAGCCCTGCAAGAATTGTTAGTAATAGAAAAACTCCGCCCTTATTTTCCGGCTTGGTTGAATAAACTCGTTTCATAATAAACTTCCTATTTTTAATTGGTTCTAACGTGATTGGCATTGTGCATTAATAGCAATTTGTTGAACAATAATCTGTATAAATAAGCATTGATTGCTAAATATGCGGGGAATAGAATATAGTAATTTCCTTTGTATAATAACGCTGCTAAAATATTGTTCGATGCTATATTGTCTATAAGCATTTGACAAAGCAACGAAAATTGAGAAATGGAATACATTATGCCAGAAAATAATTCCCAATAGAGTTCTTTGCTTTCCGGATTTCCAATATTCATCAATGTCAAATTTAAAAGCATACATAGAACAGACATTAGCCGAATGGAATATCTCCTATCTATACGGAAAATGAATATTTGAATAAAAGAATGGATAGCTATAAGTATAACGCTGTCTAAACCAATACTACTATGAATGTAATTGTTATATTCCGGCACCACCAAAGTTCCAACGCTCCAAAACAAGATGTTTAGCAGTGTAAGGTATAGAGTAAAGCCAAAAAAGCAAATAATTTTCTTTTTCATAATTCCGGTGTTTTGTTGATATTGTGACGAATGTGGAAAGATAACGCAACTGTAGCTTTATTATTGCATGTGCTCTATTTAGGCACATAGAAGTACATGAATAATAATACTACTTTTCAGAAAGGGAAAATTTCCCTCGTGATGTAGATGAGATTTCCTCGTGATGAAAATTTGTCCGGATCACGAGGGAGATAAATTTTCCCCGTGAGGTATTTTCATAGCCTTTGTTATGTAGGCAATAAATGGGGGCGAATGCGATTCGCCCGTACGGATGCAGGCAGATAATTGTGGGAGCGAATTGTATTCGCCCAACATATTTTACATTTGTAAGTGCCATACTTACGGGGCAAAACTATGGGAGTTTTGGGTCGTAACCCTAAGGGTTAGGGATGAAAAGTATGGCACTTTTAGCGGCTATGTTGCGGAGTCGAGTCGTCGACGTCGCTCACTCGAGTCGTTGGCGTTTCCCACTCGAATGGGTGCTATTCCTCGACTCGAGTCCGCCACCTCATCCACTCGAGTCGGCGACGCGGCGGAGTCGAGTCGAAAAACTAAAAAAAAAAGAGCCCGAAAGCAGTGCTTTCGGGCTCTTGATTGTATCTATGACTTATAATATTTTCTTATAATAAGTGACATGTTACAGTCAAACCTGCCATAACGATACTTACCATCGACATAAGTTTGATAAGGATGTTCAACGAAGGACCTGATGTATCTTTGAATGGGTCGCCCACTGTATCGCCAACCACAGTTGCTTTGTGGCAGTCGCTACCTTTTCCACCGAAGTTACCTTCTTCAACATATTTCTTAGCGTTATCCCATGCACCACCTGCGTTGGCCATAAATACTGCCAATACAAATCCTGCACTCAAACCACCGATAAGTAAGCCAAGAACACCGGCAACACCAAGTACCAAACCTGTAACGATAGGAACGATGATGGCCAACAATGATGGGAACAACATTTCTTGTTGAGCACCTTTGGTAGAGATAGACACGCAACGTGCATAGTCGGGTTCGGCTTTACCTTCAAGAATACCTTTTATGGTGCTGAATTGACGGCGTACTTCTTCAACCATTTTTTGAGCAGCACGACCTACAGCGTTCATAGTTAAACCGCAGAACAAGAAAGCCATCATAGCTCCAATAAATATACCTACCAATACTATTGGGTTCATAAGGTTTACATTGTAGGCTTCCATAAAGTCGATAAGTGATGCTTCGGCAGCCTTAATACCATTTGGCAAGTCTTGACCTATACGAACCAAAGCTATTTTTATTTCTTCTACATACGATGCCAACAATGCCAAAGCTGTAAGAGCTGCCGAGCCTATGGCGAAACCTTTACCTGTTGCAGCTGTAGTGTTGCCTAGTGCATCAAGAGCATCGGTGCGTTTACGTACTTCGGGTTCCAAACCACTCATTTCGGCATTACCACCTGCGTTGTCGGCTATTGGGCCGTAAGCGTCGGTAGCCAAAGTGATTCCAAGTGTAGAAAGCATACCTACTGCGGCAATACCTATACCATAAAGACCCATCGAAAGGCTTTCGGCATTCATTTCGATAACGAAACCATTGGCGCACAAATAAGATAATACGATAGCCACACCTACGGTAACTACAGGTATAGCTGTAGAAAGCATACCCAATCCCATACCTGAGATGATAACTGTAGCAGGACCTGTTTGTGCACTTTCAGATACCTTTTGAGTAGGTTTGAAAGTTTGGGAAGTATAATATTCTGTAGATTTTCCGATTATAACACCCGATAGCAAACCAACTACTACCGAAAGTGATACTTGCCACCATTGGTTGGTTTCGGTTCCGAACAACCATGCAAATATAGCAAATGTAGCTACTGCTATAAGTATAGAAGCGATATTAGTACCACGGCTAAGAGCTGCAAGCAATTGTTTCATACCTGCATCTTCTTTGGTTTTTACCATAAAAATACCAATCAAAGAAAGCACCACGCCTACAGCGGCTATCAATGCAGGAGCCAAAACAGCTTTAAGTTGCATATCGCCTTCTACAGCCGAAGTGGCGAAAGCCGAAGCACCCAATGCCATAGTAGCAAGGATAGAACCGGCGTATGATTCGTACAAGTCGGCACCCATACCGGCCACGTCGCCTACGTTGTCGCCTACGTTATCGGCAATAGTAGCAGGGTTGCGTGGGTCGTCTTCAGGAATATTGTATTCGGTTTTTCCTACAAGGTCGGCTCCAACGTCAGCAGCTTTTGTGTAGATACCGCCACCCACACGGGCAAACAATGCTTGAGTAGAAGCACCCATACCAAAGGTAAGCATTGTAGTAGTGATGATAACAAGTTTGTGAGAACCTGAATCTTCAATAAAATGATCAAGCACCAAGTACCATACCGAAATATCTAATAACGCCAAACCAACAACTACCAAACCCATAACTGCACCCGAACGGAAAGCAACTTGCAAACCACTGTTCAAAGATTTACGGGCAGCATTGGCAGTACGTGCCGAAGCGTATGTAGCGGTTTTCATACCAAAGAAACCTGCCAAACCGGAGAACAAACCTCCTGTAAGGAAAGCAAACCATACCCATCCGTTTTGCAAATCGAAGTACGCCATAATAGCAAAAAGAGCAGCCAAAATAACGAACACAATGGTTACTACTTTGTACTGCTGCTTAAGGTAAGCCATAGCCCCTTTACGAACGTGGGCGGCAATCTTCTTCATCAAATCGGTTCCTTCATCTTTCGATAACATTTGTTTATAGAACACAAACGCCATCGCTAATGCTAGCACTGAAGCTGCTAAAACAAAATAAATCAAACTGTTCATAATCTAGTTTTTTTGTAAGTATTATTATTATTTATATATATTATAGCGTATAGAAACACATAAAAATTAAATTAAAACATTGAGTTTATTTATATTATCTTAATGATGCATATAAGAAAACCAATTGCAAATTTACATATAATTTTTGTATATATGAAACAAAATCGTACAAAAAGATAAAATTTATGTATTATTTTTTTCAACTATCTCCATTTGGTATGCACATTTTTATGTCTTCCTCCTTTGTAAAATCTACTATCCCAATATTTTTCGGTGAGCTTACTTATCATCACTCCTTTCGACGAGGAAGCATGAACAAACATGTCTTCTTTTAAATAAATTCCTACATGGTTTATCTTTCCATTATTCTTGAAAAAAACCAAATCACCTTCACGCAATTCTTTTCTATCTATAATCTGAATATCTTTTACCATATCCATTGCTCTACGGTTTAGTTTTATACCATACACCGTTTCGTATATTGTTAATGTAAAACACGAGCAATCAATACCGGTCAACGAGCAACCACCCATTTTGTATGGTGTTCCATACCACTTTTCTATAGCATCATATAGTTGCACATTGTCCTTGTCGCACAATGTTACATTCATTTTATTCTTTTTGTTTTGTGGTTTAACCGTAGGCTTTGGTGCCGGACGGGGTACTTCTTTCGAGATTTCTTCTAATATAAAATCTTCCTCAGTTTCCAAATCAGTACTCGCCAACTTTTTAAAAAAACTACACGAATTAGTTATAGCTATTACAAATAGCACTCCTCCCCAAAGCAATATCCGTCTTTTCATTTCCTTATTTTTCTCTATTTATTATTATGATATCTTCGTTGGTTCGTTTCATATAATAGTTTTCGCGAGCATATTTTTCATACTCTGCCGGATTATTTTTAAAAATCTGTATTTTTATACTATCTTCCTTTATAGCTTCTTCCAAAAACAACTTCTCGTTCTCCATAGCTTCCTTTTTGTCTTTAAGCGAAAAAGAGGTCATTATACTATTGTCGTCCACAAAAAATGCCAGTATCAAAAACAATACCGTACAAATTACATATTTGTTTTTTAATATTCTACGTATCTTTTTATTCATTTGAAAATATTTTTAGATTTGCAAAGTTACATCATTATGTAAAGATATTTGCATGTAATGATAAAATTTTATCCTCATATCAATGTGAAAAACTCTTAGTTTTCTCATTTACAACAAATAAAAAAAGGTTTACGAGCCTTCACACTCGTAAACCTTTTCATTACGTTTTAAGCTATATATAGTTTAGAAATATAACACTCTATTATCTTCTATTTCTGTATTTTCTTTTAATACGTCCATAAGATATCTTAGCTTTTGTTGAGCTTCCATTTCCATACCTTGTTTCTTTACATTAACATCGGCCGGCGATACTTGTTGAACATTGTCTACTTGAATCAAATATACTCCATAATATCCTTTTACAGGAGCCAATAATTTAGCTTCTTTTGTAGCAGCCACACTTCCTATAGCATTCATTTCGGGACCAAATTTTCCGAAAGAATAACTATTGAAATTAACATCAGAAACAGAATCGATAGATGCTTGCAATTTAGCCGATAACGCTACTATATCTTTTGTAGTAGCCACTGCTTCTTCGGCTTTAGCCATAAGTACTTCGGCTTTCTTTTCGTTTCGCACTTGACCTTCGATATAGTTACGTACTTGATCTAACGATGCATATCCTTTTTGTCTTATTTCTTTTAATGCAACAACTACATACATATCGTCCGATTCAAATACTTGAGAAGCCACATCTCCAACCTTAGTTTCTTCATTGAAAGCCCACTGAATTATAGCACGAGCATTTTCAACACCTGGTATACGATTAGCATTAGCTGTTGTAAAGTCTGCACTACGAACCATTAGGTTTTGAGCTTTTGCAGCTTCTAACATAGCATTATGCGATAAAGCCTCGCTTGCAAATTTGTTTGCTTGAGCATACACTGCATTAGCAGTTTCGTCGCTTGGAACTATATCACGAACAATAGTTGCTACTCTGTATTTCTTGGTAGCAGGTGTTTTGCCTGTAACCTTTACAATATGATAACCACCATTATCGGGACGTTCAAATACAAATACATCATTCAAATTAGCTGCAACAATTTGTTCGTTAAGCATTCCATATCCACCATCTAATGCCCAACCCATATCACCTTGGTTTTCGGTTTTAGAAGGATCGTCAGAGAAAGTCATTACAGCTTGATTGAAATCCAATCTTCCTGCTTTTAATTCGCGTTCCAAACTATCAGTCAATGCTTTCGATTGTTCGGCAGTACGTGCTATTTGTTGATTAAAGTTGCTATTCAAAACAACTATAACCGAAGCACGTAAACTATCCGGACGATTTTCAATCTTTTGAACTTTCGACATCATCCATTGACGACCTACTATTCGAGGTGCTATAAACTGACCTTCGGTAGCATTGGCTATTAACGAATCGAATGGTGCTGCAAACGACGATGACTTAACAAATGTAGAGTCGTATCTTGCATCAGCTTCTGATTCTGAATTTACAAACATTGGTATTTCGCTGTTTTCAATGGTTTGAAACTCTTCCCATACTTTGAATACTCCATTTTGTATATTTGCCAAATCGGCATTTGTTGGATTGACTGGGAAAATAATAAAATCCAAATCGCGAGCATCTGTTTGCTGTTTGTATTCGTTTTTATGTTTTTCGTAATAAGCCTTATAGTCTTGTTCTGTCAATGTAATTTGATCATCGGCAACACTTTGGAAAGGCAACGATACCACGCGAGTTGCAGCATTGTTATTTTCTATTTCCACCATTTTCTCAGCCATTTTGGTAGGGAAATAAAAACCCGAAGCTACAAGAACATTATATTTTTCCTGTTCACGGGATTGTTTTACATATTTTTCCAACTGAACCAATTCGGCTTGAGTAGCAGTATCCAACTGATCAAAATTATTTATTAACTGAGCCATCATTTGCTTGTTGTATGCACCTGTCGAAGGATCTATAAATGCAGGCATCTGCATCAAATAAGGGTGAATAAAGTCGCCCAAATACATATCATTCATTTCGCGTTGCGAAACTTGCAATCCCAACTGTCCATACTCCTTTTCAGTCAATTTTGTTTCTACCAATTCACGCCAAACATCTTCGCGAATTTGATGCGACTGTTCATTTGTGATTTGGTTTGATTGCATTTGTTGTTTAATCAAATTTTCTCTTTCAGTAATAAGCCCATAGTATCGACCATAAGTAATTTCTTCACCATCAATAACTCCAAGGGCAGGTTGTTTGGCATTGCCTTTAAAAAGGTCTCCAATGATAAACGCCAATATAGCAATACCTACTATTATTACTGCTAAACCTGAGTGTTTTCTAATTTCTCCAATTATTGCCATTTTTTCCTAACATTTTAGATATAATAAATAAGTTGCAAAATTACAAAGAAAATTCGGTACATAAAAACTTTTCGTATTTTTTTTATTACACACTTATTGTATTTATATGTAAATCAAAATAGTATTTCCAAAAAAAATAGACACATTTACCTTATTATTAGTCAAAAAAAGGTGTAAAAAGTTATTTTCTTATCAGTATTTTCTCTAATATTCTGCATATTTTTGCTGTTTTATTTACTCATTATTGAGGGCTAAGAAAAAGCAGTTTCTCAAGAGAATATAAAGTTTCATTTCACTATAGGACAACTTCGAGGATAATTTTGCTTATAAACGAAACAAAACAAAGTTGTATTTTGATTTTTATCAACAGATACATTACTGAATTATAGCATAATAAAAAATATTCTTCGCTATTAAATATTAAAAGTGTAACTTTGCAAAAAAATTAGATACAAAATGAAGTCAATAGAAATAATGTCGCCGGTAGGTTCTTACGAAGCTTTGCAAGCTGCTATGCAAGGTGGAGCCGATTCGGTTTATTTTGGCGTTGGAAAATTAAATATGCGTTCCAAATCGGCAAACAATTTCGGTTTGTCGGATCTTGTTAACATTGCAACATTTTGCAACGAACATGGTATAAAATCATATCTTACAGTAAATACTGTTATCTATAACGATGAAATAGAAGAAATGCACACGTTGGTTAGCACTGCCAAAGAATCCGGAGTATCGGCTGTAATTGCTTCGGATATGGCTGTTATCAACTATGCCAATTCCATAGGTATGGAAGTACATATATCCACACAATGCAATATATCTAATTATGAGGCTGTAAAATATTATTCACATTTTGCCGATGTAATGGTTACAGCTCGCGAACTGAGCCTTAGGCAAGTGGCCGAAATAACCGATTATATTGCTAAAAACGACATACGTGGTCCTAAAGGAGAATTAGTGGAAATAGAGGTTTTTGCACATGGTGCGTTATGTATGGCAGTATCTGGCAAATGCTATTTGAGCCTCGACAACTACAACCATTCTGCCAATCGTGGCGAATGTCTTCAATTATGTCGTCGACAATACAAAGTATCGGACTTGGAGTCGGATATTGAATTGGTAGTAGACAACAAATATATTATGTCGCCCAAAGATTTATGCACATTGCCTTTTATCAACAAAGTGCTTAAAGCCGGAGTACGAGTACTTAAAATAGAAGGACGTGGACGTTCGGCCGAATACGTAAAAACAGTAACACGCTGCTATAAAGAAGCCGTAAAAGCAGTAGAAGACGGCACTTATTCGCAAGAAAAGATTGCAGGCTGGATAGAAGAACTAAAAACAGTATACAATCGTGGTTTTTGGGACGGCTACTATTTGGGACGAACCATGGGTGAATGGACCGAACGCTACGGCTCGCAAGCTACTCAAACCAAAGTGTATGTAGGCAAGATAACCAACTATTTTGCCAACATTAATGTAGCTGAAATCAAGATGGAATCGGGCGATATGGCAGTAGGCGATAAAATAATGATAGTAGGTCCAACCACAGGCGTTTACGAAGCCAATCTATCGGAAATACGTGTCGACCTTATGCCTGTAACTTACACCGAAAAAGGCGATATGTGTTCGATACCTACCAACGAACTTGTACGTCGCGGCGACAAAGTATATAAAGTGATAACTATAGTAGATGAATTTTAATTCTAAACAACTTATACCATGAATAATAAACCTCAAAAACAACGCAACCCTATAACTTGGATACCATCAGTCTACTTTGCCATGGGTATTCCTTTTGTAGCCCTCTCGTTGGTATCGGTCATTATGTTGTCCGACTTGGGTGTCGATGAAGCAAAAATCACTTTTTGGACATCACTGCTTATCCTCCCCTACACACTTAAACCAATATGGAGTCCTATTTTGGAACTATATCGTACAAAAAAAGAATTTGTGGTTATTACCCAATTACTATCCGGTATATGTTTCACACTCATAGCTTTCTGTTTACCCCTACCCTATTACTTTTCATTCACACTTGCCCTCATGGCTATAATAGGATTTAGCGGTGCCACTCACGATATAGCCACCGATGGCATATATCTAACATCGTTAACACCGAAAATACAAGCCAAATACATAGGTTGGCAAGGTGCTTTCTTTAACTTAGCCAAAGTATTGGCAAATGGTGGATTGGTATGGCTTGCCGGCAAACTGATAAGATATTTTCAATCCTCAAATCCCGAAAAAGCAACCATTTATGCTTGGATGATTATAATGGCTATATTGGGAGGTATGCTTATCTTTCTTTCGATATATCACTTTTTTGTATTGCCCAAAGGCAAAAATTCGTCCGAAACGCCACAGTCGTTAAAACAAAGCATGGCATCGTTTGTCGAAGTATTTAAAGAATTCTTTACAAAGAAACATATAGCTATCTATATCCTTTTCATTGTGTGCTATCGACTTACAGAAGGTTTTGCACTCAAAATGGTTCCACTGTTTCTCAAAGCCCCGTGCAATATCGGAGGACTAGGACTTAGCAACGAATATATAGGTCTTGTATATGGCACCATGGGTACTCTAGCCTTTATAGTAGGCTCTATATTAGGAGGATATTACATAGCCCATTTCGGACTCAAAAAAGTATTATTCTCACTAGTATGCATCTTCAACATTCCTTTTGTGGTTTACTTATTGTTTGCATATTTTCAACCCGAAAATCTCACACTAATAGCCTCCGGGTTAATAGCTGAATATTTTTGCTATGGATTTGGTTTTGTAGGTCTTACCCTATTTATGATGCAACAAGTGGCAACCGGTAAACACGCCATGGCTCATTATGCCTTTGCCTCGGGAATAATGAATTTGGGATTCATGATACCCGGAATGATAAGCGGTTGGATATATAAAGCGGTTGGATATCAAACATTTTTTATAATAGCCCTGATATTGGCAATACCGGTGTTCATACTGTCAAGAAAAATCCCTTTTATAAACAACGACAAACCAAGCAACTAACATACATCAAATTGATGATAGGGTATAAAATGCATCACACCCGGGTTTCAAACGATTTATACCCTATCATCAATTACATCATGGTATGGAAGAAAAAATCCTCGTGATGCAGCAATCAAAACGTCGTGATGCAGCAACAAAAACATCACGACGTTTTTTTACTTTCCTCGTGAGGAAAAATTAAGATGCAAATCTTTTTGGTGTTTCAGTCTCTAAAGTCTCAATAAATTTTGTATCTTTGCAGAAAGTTTTGTAGTATAAAAACACACCATTATTAATAGGTTAACAACTAATAATGTACGTTTTAGACGAATAATTACATATTATGGTAAATAGTAATAAATAAAAATAATTAAAGTAATGGATAAATTGATTATCACCGCAGCAATATGCGGAGCAGAAGTTACCAAGGAACAAAATCCTGCCGTTCCTTACACAGTAGAAGAAATAGTAAGAGAAGCTAAATCGGCCGTTGATGCCGGTGCTGCCATTGTACACTTGCACGTTCGCGAAGACGATGGCACGCCCACACAAAGCAAAGAACGTTTCAAACAATGTATTGACGCCATCTACGAAGTGTGCCCCGATGTTATTCTAATTCCCTCTACCGGAGGTGCAGTAGGCATGACAGCCGAAGAACGTTTGCAACCAACCGAATTATTCCCCGAAATGGCCACTTTGGACTGTGGCACTTGCAACTTTGGCGACGATGTGTTTGAAAACACTATGCCTATGATGCGTGCTTTTGGCAAACGCATGTTGGAAAACAACATCAAACCCGAATACGAATGCTTCGAAATGGGACACTTAGACACTATACTTACAATGGCAAGAAAAGGTTTAGTGCCGGCTGACCCAATGCAATTCAACTTCGTATTAGGCGTAGCCGGTTGTACTCCTGCCACTGTCGATAATCTTTGCTGGATGGTAAAATCAATACCTGCCGGTTCTACTTGGACAGCTACAGGTATTGGTCGTCATGCCTTCACATTGGCTGCACCTACTATAGTTATGGGTGGCAACGTTCGCGTTGGTTTCGAAGATAATCTATACATATCGAGAGGTGTATTGGCACGCTCTAACGGCGAATTAGTAGAAAAGGTAGTACGTTTATCTCGCGAACTAGGCCGCGACATAGCCAGCTCAGCCGAAGCTCGTCAAATATTAGGTTTAAAAGCAAGATAGTAACTAACATATCAACAAACAGAAATGAAAAAAACATTTATCTTAGTTGCTTTATGCCTATGTATTATAGGAAGTATAAATGCACAAAACTCGTTTCAAGACGCTCGCACCAAAGCAGCTCAACGAGCCAAAACCATGACCAAGGAAGAGCACGATGCTTACAATAAGCACTTCAACGCTCGTCAGGTAAACATCAATCCCAATATTCCGATAGGAGGCAATACTAAATCAGATGTTGCCACCAAGGGCGTTACCTTGCCCGACAATGTGTGGTATCCGGGCGAATGGGAAGAAGTAGAAGCCATAGTAGTAACATGGCCTTACGAATGTTTTGCCGCCGAAAACCCCAATTGGTATGCTTCGCCATTGGTTGAAGGCATAGCCGAATTATACTCCTATGGTGCCCAAGGTTGGGTTACACAAGGTTATGGTCCATACGTAGGTGTTCTCGACACTGTGTCGGACATGTATCCTGTGTTTATGAACCTTATCGACGCTATACAAGAAGGTTCTCAAGTATGGATAAACCTATGGTATGCCGAAGACACCGTTACAATAAAGAATTTTATGGCACGCAAAGGCAAACCTCTTACCAACTATCGCTTCATCATCTCGTCGGGTAATGCATTCTGGTATCGCGACTGCGGTCCTATATGCTTCTACTACGGAGACCAAGACAGTGTGGCAATGTTGGATATAGAATACTATCCGGGACGTGCTTTGGACGACTATCTTCCAATACATATATCCGAACAAATGGGTATTCCAAACTACATCACCACTGTGGAATGGGAAGGTGGCAACTGCTTACTCGACGGCGCAGGATTTTTGGCAACATCAGATGCAATATACGCAGCCAATGCCGACAGATATGGCCAAATAACCTGGGACGGACAAGACATAAACACATTAAACTACACCAACAAAACACCCCTTTCGAAACAAGCACTACGCGACTCATTGTCGTACCTGTTGAACCTTAGAAAAATTTCGGTGTTGCCCGCTTTAAAATACGATGGTGGCACAGGACACATCGACCTTTATGCCGATATGTGGGACGAAAATAGTTTTGTATTCTCGGCATTCCCCGAAGCATGCAGCAATTGGGCTGACTACAAAACTACCGCTAAAAACATCGACAGCCTATGCTCGTATGTAAGCATACACAACGACAACTACAAGAAACAGTATATCCCTTTCCCAAAAATGGACAATGGTAACGACTTTACAAGCCAAGTTACTTACAACTCAAGATACACTCGTACGTACTCAAATCACACTTTTGTAAACGACATAATAGTACAACCTGTGTTTTCGAATGTAGTCAACAATGAACCTACAGCCGAATGGGACAAAGCAGCCATGGACGTGCTTCGCAAAGCATATCCGGGCTACCGCATCTTCCCTATCGACGTACGCTCGTTTGACGGATTGGGTGGAGCTATACATTGTATAACAAAACAAATACCGGCACAAAACCCAATACGCATACTACACCATGCAATCACAGGCGATGCCAATAAATATAACAAACAAATACCCATAACTGCCACTATTACCAATCGCAGTGGCATAGCTTCGGCTACTTGCTATTGGAGATTGGAAGGCGAAGAAAATTGGCAATCGGTGGCACTTACTGCCAATGGAAACGACTTTTCGGGAACAATAGATTTGAGCGAAGTAAGTTACTATGATGGCGTGCGTATACAATACTACGTTTCAGCAACTTCGAACAACGGCAAAACTATCACAAAACCAATGACAGCTCCCGAAGGATACTATAATTTCTACATCGGAATAGTGGGCATAAATGATGCCGAAAACAACCAAGATTTTGGCAACTTCTTCCCTAATCCTACAAATAGTATTGCCAATATAGAAATAAACACCAACGAACCTGCTCTATACAACGTTTCTATAATCAACACTATGGGGCAAATTGTTCACTCATCTTCAGTAAATATAGAAGGCAGCATATTGTATCAAATAGACACTCAAAAACTAAATAGTGGAATATACACTGTTGTGTTTGCGAGCGAAGGCAAACAAATTTCTCGCCGATTGATAGTTTACTAACAGCCTTACTTATAGCAAGAAAACCAAGTCAAAAAGAGGACTCCCTTAAATGGTGAGTTCTCTTTTTTTTAAGGGAATATTTGATAATATCAGTGTCCGATAAACAAGCTTAAATCTTGTTCATCGGACACTGATAGTTTTTTATTGGGCAACTTCACAAAAATACATTGCAGACTATTGGTGAAACAACACTACTTTTCAAGAAAAAAAGAACGCAAATCAAAGCGAAATTCATAAAGAGTTTAAATGTTAAAATACCATTAAAAGTTTTCGGATCATGCACTGTCAAAAAAAGACCTTTGGAAAGTCATTTTGCTGACATTCGAATGTCAGCGTCTTGACATTCGAATGTCAAGCTCTTGACACTCGAATGTCAGCAGCTTGACATTAGAGTCTCAAGACGCTGACATTTGAGTCTCAAGAAACTGAGATTGGGTCTCAAGAAACGAAGAATAGAATGTTTGAAAATCAATCATTTACAATTACAGAAAAATAACTTCGAAATATCGCCCTTAAAATCGGGCATATTTATTTTTTTCGCTCCATAATCACCTTCTTACAACAATATTCCATGTCGAAAAAAGTGTTAATATCGCAAGAGAATTCATACCAATATTCAACCCCATCGACAAGGCAAACAAGGGCTGCGAAGCACACGATGCGAATAAGAAAATTTCAAGAAAAAAACACTGACGAAGTTGACAACGCAAAAGTTTAAGGAAGAGTTGTTCGATTTCGGACAGAAGGTGGATTTTTTAGAAGTTGATTTTTTAGCGGACATCAATAATTTTATTTGGACTTTTGCCTATGATTAATGAATTTAGGCTATCAGTTTTTCGAAATAAAACAGACTGCGAAAAGCTTTGCATTGCCGGTTGGCTTATAATCCGACATTTTATGTTGTTTGCCATCCGGTTCCGATAAAACAACTACTTATGTTGTGCAATATCTTTCATCACCTGGCGTATAGCAAGACATATATCCGAGGCTGTCATTGATATTTGTCCTATGGTTCCGGCTGCTTTGTCGCCGGCAAGACCATGAAGATACACACCCGATACTGCTGCATCTTTAGCTGCAAAGCCTTGTGCCAACAGCGATGTTATAACACCGGTAAGCACATCGCCACTGCCACCGGTAGCCATTCCGGGATTGCCGGTAGAATTAAAATACACTTTGCCATCGGGGCAACAAACCGACGTATTGGCACCTTTAAGCACCACCACTATGCCATAGTGCATTGCCAGCTGTAGCTGTTTCTCCAATCGGTCGAAATCGTCAGCCCAATCGCCTACCCAACGGCGGAACTCTTTTACATGAGGAGTGATAATGGTATTGGGTTTCAGCATCGGCAACATTTCCTCTTTATTCATTGCTATCATATTCAAAGCATCGGCATCAAGCACCAACGGTTTGTTCCAAAGAGAAAGAAAATCCTTTAAAGCGGCAACAGATTTCTCGTCGGTTCCCAATCCCGGACCTACACCGGCTGCAGTGTATTTATCCATATCGTCAGGAAGAGAAGTGAATATATTATCGTCTCTGTCTATCGACACCATAGCCTCAGGAAAAGCCACCTGCATACAAGCCACCGCATTAGCGGGAAGATGTATCGTTGTCAACCCACAGCCCATATACATACATGCCTTTGCAGCAAAAATGGCAGCACCCACTTTGCCCACACCTCCTGCCACAAGCAAGGCATGACCAAAGGTTCCTTTGTGCGAAAACTTAGGCCTACGTATCATTGTAGAAGGCATTTCAACATCTGCAACATAATACATCGACGTAGGAGTTTCGGCTATATATCGGCTATGCAGACCTATATCCAACACATGAAATTCTCCCACAAACCGTTCGTTTTCGGGGAAAAAGAATGGCAACTTCGGACACTGAAACGTAAGAGTATGATTAGCCTCAAACACAGTATTGCCCACCGACGACCTATCGGCGAACAAACCCGACGGCATATCTATAGCAATCTTATAAGCATTGAAAACATTTATCTTTTTGATTATCGATTCAAGCAAACCTTCCGTCGGTCGGCTAAGACCACTTCCCAAAAGAGCATCTACCACAATAGTCGTTGTAGATGGCAACTCAAAGTCCGAACCCGAAGAAATATATCTCAAATCTATACAATCGAGTTGCGAAAGCCTTTGCCTATTAATTTCGAAATCAGGTGTGCCTTTATCCGAAAGAACAATAATATAAACCTTCACCTCTATACCGGAGATAGCCAACATACGAGCCAATGCCAATCCATCGCCACCGTTGTTGCCCATTCCACATACAACCGCCACAGTGGCTGCCTCTATCTTATCCACATTAGACATCATCCATGTGTAGCACGCCCTTGCAGCACGCTCCATCAGATTGACAGAAGTTATAGGTTCATTGTCTATAGTATATTTATCTGCCTCACGAATTTGGGCTATCGAAAAAACTTTTTGCATAACACCTGAATGTTAGAAAAACTCCTAAAAACTATCCATACAGAAAAAGGTTGCCCTTAAACAAAAGCAACCTCTATTAATAAATGAGAAAGGAGATTTCTCAATGAAACGACTTCGTTATAATTATTCTGCCGGAACTACAGATACAAAAGATCTGTCTTGACGTCCTTTTCTGAATTCTACTGTGCCATCAACAAGAGCATACAATGTATGATCCTTACCCATACCTACGTTTTTACCCGGGTTATGCACAGTACCACGTTGACGAACGATGATATTACCGGCTATACAACTTTGACCGCCATATATCTTAACGCCCAAACGTTTGCTTTCTGATTCACGACCGTTACTCGAACTTCCGACACCTTTCTTATGAGCCATACTATATTTTTTTTAAAAGGTTATTACTAATTTATTTTCTTTTTAAAAACTACTGAATGCTATCAATTTTTATTTGAGTTAAATAGTCGCGATGACCATTCATCTTTTGATAACCTTTTCTACGTTTTTTATGGAAAACCAATACTTTGTCTCCCTTTAGGTGTTTCAAAACAGTTACTGTTACTTTCGATCCTGCTATGTAAGGTTGACCGATTTCTACAGCACCTTCATTGTCTTTCAGCATCACGGTGTCAAAAGATACTTGGCTGCCTTCTTCGTTTTGAAGACGATTCACAAAGATCTTTTGATCTTGTACTACCTTGAATTGCTTTCCTGCTATTTCTACTATTGCGTACATTTTTATAATTGAATTATTAACTATTTTCTATCTCTTAAACGAGTTGCAAAGGTACAACTTTTTTCTCATATAGCAAAACTTTTATCAAATATTATTTTATCAACATTATATATCAAGTAATTACATTTTAATTTTCTTATAAAATCACTCTTCATATCGTATTATTTTTCCTTTATCGAGAGAAGTTTTCAACAAATTTGACATCGTTTTTTGCAATATTGGATGCACATAATCGGGCATAATTTCGCATAACGGAACAAGCACAAAATTACGCTGATGAATGCGAGGATGTGGCACTATCAAATCAGGGGTATCTATACATTTGTTATCAACAAAAAGAATATCGATATCCATTGTTCGAGAAGAATAACCATTACCCGATCTCACACGTCCTAGCTGAGTCTCTATAAATAATGCTTTACCGAGAACTTCATGAGGCTCCAACCTCGTTTCGACTACTACTGCTTGATTAAGGAAACTTTGTTCTGCTTCAAAACCCCATGCTTCGCTTTCGTATATCGACGACAACTGCACTATATCTCCTATCTGTTGCCCTATCATATCGCATGCCTGTTTCAACAATCCGACTCTCTCTCCTTGATTGCCACCTATTAGCAATGTTACTCTATATTTCGATTTCATCATATCTTTATTCCACTTACCCTTCAATGTTTTTCTTTGATTAGATAAGAAAAGTATCGAAAGAAAATCCTCTTTGCTTATTGATTGAGCTCCTAACGAAATCAAGTGTGATGTTTCTTGCTGTGCATCGATGTACAAAAAATTATTGACATCTGCAAAATCTACCAATGCCACAAGGCAAACCTTCGAAGCATCGGTCATCTTGGCAAACATCGATTCGCCAAAAAAAGCAGCGCCAAGCGACACTCCATACAATCCTCCTACCAATTCTCCATTATAATAAGCCTCAAAAGAATGAGCATACCCCATTTCATGCAACGTAGTATAGGCATCTATCATCTCGTCGGTTATCCATGTTCCATCTTGTCCTGTGCGTTTTATGGTAGCACATTGCAGCATCACTTCTCTGAAAGCCGTATCAATCCGCACTTCATATTTGCCGGATTTGACACATCGCCACAACGATTTGGAACAATTAAAACTATCGGGAAACAACACCATTCTCGGATTTAGCGACCACCACATCAGCGGCTCCCCTTCGGCATACCATGGAAATATTCCATTACGATAAGCCTCCAGCAACCGTTCGGGCAACAAATCGCCACCTAGGGCCAACAAACCATCGTCTTCGCTAAGAAGAGGATTGGGGAACACAATCTCCGAATTAAGTTCAAACAGCATTATCCATTCCTATAGAATAAAGAAGAGGGCAAATAATCACCCTCTTCTTATAATTATACAATATAATCAAATATATTAATTGTTACGTGATTTGTTGTCGCGGTTTGGTCTTCTACCACCATTGTCGCGATGAGGTTTGCGGTCGCCACGTGGCTTGCTTTCGGTTTCGGGCATACCTTCAGGACGAGGCAACAATGCCTTTCTCGACAAACGAAGTTTTCCGGTCTTCTCGTCTATTTCAAGAAGTTTTACTTGGACTTCGTCACCTTCGTGCATCAAATCTTTTATCGATTCAGTTCGAGTCCAATCATATTCCGAAATATGCAACAAACCTTCTTTACCCGGCAATATTTCAACAAAAGCACCAAAGTCAACTATACTTTTAACCTTGCCTTCATATACTGTACCTACTTCAGGGACAGCTGTCAAACCTTTTATCCAATTAATAGCAGCATCAATAGACGCTTTATCTACAGCCGATATATCCACTATACCAAGTTCGCCTTTTTCTTCGATAGTGATTAGCGAGTTGGTTTCTTTTTGTATTTCTTGGATAACCTTACCTCCTGTTCCTATCACAGCACCAATAAAATCTTTTGGAATTTCTATTTGTACTATGCGAGGAACGAATGGTTTATAATCATCACGTGGTTGACTAATAGTAGCTTCTATTATATCCATTATATGCATACGACCGGCGTTGGCTTGTGCCAATGCTTGAGCAAGCACTTCGTAAGAAAGACCATCAACCTTGATATCCATTTGGCAAGCAGTAATACCATCACGAGTACCTGTAACCTTAAAATCCATATCACCAAGATGGTCTTCGTCGCCCAAGATATCGGAAAGCACTGCCCATTTATCGCCTTTCGAAATCAATCCCATTGCAATACCTGTAACAGGTTTCTTTATCTTAACACCTGCGTCCATAAGAGCTAAAGTTCCGGCACATACTGTAGCCATAGACGACGAACCATTCGATTCCAATATATCAGACACTACACGTATAGTGTATGGATTTTCGGGACCTGTAGGTATCACATATTTCAAAGCACGCCATGCAAGGTTACCGTGACCTATCTCTCTACGGCTCAAACCTCTGTTACCTTTCACCTCACCTGTAGCAAATCCGGGGAAGTTGTAGTGAAGCATAAAGTTACGAGTACCTTCGATAACGGCTCCATCTATCAATTGTTCATCTAATTTTGTTCCCAATGTAACTGTAGACAACGATTGAGTTTCGCCACGGGTAAATATCGAAGAACCATGTGCCGATGGCAAGTAATCCACTTCGCACCATATCGGACGTATTTCGTCCAACTTACGACCGTCCAAACGAGTACGTTCGGTAAGCACCATATCGCGCATAGCCTCTTTTTCGATATCATGGAAATAGCGGTCTATCATAAACGACTTTTCAGCCAATTCATCTTCGGTCAAAGCCAACGACTCAACAAATTCTGTCTTAATAGCTTCGAAACCTTCCGAACGCATTTGTTTGTTAGGAATACCTTGCTTTGCAAAGTCGTAACATTTTTGATATACAGCCTCGTGCATTTGAGCCTTAAATTCAGGGTCATTAACCTCGTGACAGTATTCACGTTTTTCTGTTTTACCTGCAGCTATAGTAAGTTCGCCCAATGCATCACATTGTATACGTATTGCATCGTGAGCTGTTTTCAACGCTTCAAGCATCAATTCTTCCGATACTTCTTTCATTTCGCCTTCCACCATCATAATGTTTTCGTTGGTAGCAGCTACTATCAAATCCAAATCGGCTTCTTCGATATCTTGCAAAGGAGGGTTAATTACAAACTGACCGTTTAGGTATGACACTCTCACTTCTGATACAGGACCGTTGAAAGGAATATCCGACACAGCCAATGCGGCAGCGGCAGCCAATGCAGCCAATGCATCGGGAGCGGTATTTTTGTCACCCGAAATTAAAGTGATTTGCACTTGTACTTCGGCATGAAAATCGTCAGGAAAAAGAGGACGCAAAGCTCTATCTACCAAACGAGCTATCAATATTTCGTATTCCGAAGGACGAGCTTCACGCTTGAAAAAACCACCCGGGAAACGACCCATAGCGGCATATTTTTCTTGATACTCTACTGTTAGTGGCATAAAATCCACATTCTCACCGGCTTCTTTTTTTGCACATACAGTTGCCAAAAGCATAGTGTTGTTCATACGAACCACTGCCGAACCATCGGCTTGCTTGGCCAATTTACCGGTTTCGATTTCGATAACTTGTCCGTTACCCAAATCAATTGTTTTCTTTACAATGTTCATCTTATTATTTTCTTCTTTTTAAACCAACAGCATATACAATCATCACGTATATGCTTTTTTATAACAAAAAAAGGCAATTAGACTCTAATTGCCTTCAACCATAACCAAATAAATATGAAAAACTATTTTCTTATATTCAATTCTTTAATTATATGACGATAACGTTCGATATCATTAATTTTCAAATAGTCTAACAAACGTCTGCGTTTACCTACCAAACGCACCAACGAACGTTGAGTATTCAAATCTTTGCGTTGTTGTTTCATGTGTTCGGTCAAATGTTGGATTCTATAAGTAAACAATGCTATTTGAGCTTCTGGCGATCCACAATCTTCAGCCGATTTACCGAACTTTGCAAATATCTCTTTTTTCTTTTCTGTTGATAAATACATATCTACTATTTCTATTTTTTCTTTATTAATTACATTACAATCGATTTGCAAAAGTACTTCTTTTTTTTGAATTAAAAAGCATTTTCTGATATTTTTTTATCATAAAAACATCAATAAACTAATTATCATACACATAGAAGTGAAAATATTTTTCTCTTTTTCTCCTTTCTTCCCCTGTTTTATCCACAAAAAGTTGTTGGTTTCTTTATTTTTGACACATTTTTATGCTATTTTTACACCATCTTTATCATTTATCGCAATATATCCCTTTATTTCAACTATATAGACACAAAAACACCTTCTATTACTATGGTATAATATGTTTTTCTGCTATTATATTCAAACGTTCATAATCAACCTTAATAATATCAAAAGATTTGACTTCGTAGTTGTAATAATCATCAGAAAATATGCATTCGTATGTATATTCATTTTCGAACCACGAAAATGCAAATTCTTCGGTTGATACAGAATCTCTTTTACAAAACGCATAATCCGGAGATAATTTCACTATCATTCTGGCTTTGACCGGAATGATATAAAGTTCATCCCGTTTCACATAATAGTTACTACTATTGGACGTAACACTTATCGACAACACCCTGGATGGATATTTCACATTGGCTTTTATCGGATTCAACTTGCTCAATTCTTCGAAATTCTTTCGATAACCTTCGAAATTACCACTCGCTTGTGCCATATTTATTGCTCTTTTCAAACTGTCATCAGAATTGTTATAATCAAAACTTTTACATCCCTCCAAAGGAATAAAATAATAAGTAGATGGCGAAACCAATATAGTTCCATCAAGTATCTCATCTATTACTATTCGGTTTTCATAGTCTTTTTTCTTCTCATTGTACATTGAAATATTTTCATGAGTTAAGATAGCACACGAATCCATGACTATCACACAAACAATACAAAATAAAAATACAAATCGTTTCATACATAATGTATTTATGCACTATTATTATTCTTTATTTCAAGTTGCAAAGATACAATTTTTTCCCTAATCGACAAAACTTTTCCAAGAAGTCCTTTTGCCTTAAAAAATACATCACGACGTTGTAAAATTTTCCTCGCGACGTTGTTCGTGCTACATCACGAGGATTTTTGTGCGAGATCGCGATGCAGTTTTTAAGCCCCGATTATCCCAAAAAAAAATAACAGTATATCATAAATTGTTTGATAGTAGGGTATGAAAACTTTTATGGTATACCGTCATAAAAACGGCAGTATACCCCCTATAAACAGAACCACAACTCATACATATTGACAGCACAAAAACAAAAATATGACATTTTGACAGAAAAGAACATATTGGCACACTTTTTGTTGTTTACCTAAGTGTGCTTCGACACATAACCAAATAAATAATATAGTATCAATTGAACGAATAAATACAAACAACTATGAAAGGTAATATTAATGTACAAACGGAAAATATATTCCCCGTTATAAAGAAATTCTTATACTCCGACCACGAAATATTTTTGCGTGAACTAGTATCGAATGCCACCGATGCCACTCAAAAACTCAAAGCCTTGGTATCGATGGGACAAGCCAGTGTAGAACTCGGCGACCTTACCATAAACATAAAAATAGACGGCAACAAACTTATAATAAGCGACCGCGGTATAGGTATGAGCCAAGAAGAGGTTGAAAAATACATCAATCAAATAGCATTCTCGGGTGCCGAAGACTTTTTGGAAAAATACAAAAACGTGTCCGAAAACCTTATAGGACACTTCGGATTGGGTTTCTACTCGGCATTTATGGTAGCCGACAAAGTGGAAATACGCACCAAATCGTATACCGATGCTCCGGCTGTGGAATGGATGTGCGACGGCTCGCCCGAATACACTATGAAAGAGATTGACAAAACCGACCGCGGAACCGACATAATTCTGCACATCGCCGATGACTCCAAGGAATTTCTTGAAGAAAACCGTATATTGGATTTGCTTAAAAAATACTGCCGCTTTATGCCTGTGGCTATATGCTTTGGCGAAGAAAGCTATTGGGTAGACTCCGAAACCAAAAAGGATAAAGATGGCAAACCCGAACGCGAAGAAAAGAAACGCCCTCGCATAATAAACGACACCAACCCGGCTTGGAAAAAGAAACCTACCGACCTTACCGACGAAGATTACCGCAAGTTCTACCACGAATTGTACCCAATGAACTTTGAAGACCCATTGTTCCAAATACATCTAAACGTGGACTATCCGTTCAACCTTACAGGTATACTATACTTCCCAAAGGTGAAACGCACCATAGACCCCAACCGCAACAAGATACAACTATACTGCAACCAAGTGTTTGTTACCGACTCGGTAGAAGGCGTTGTACCCGAATACTTGATGTTGCTACATGGTGTGTTAGACTCGCCGGATATTCCACTCAACGTGTCTCGCTCATACTTGCAAAGCGACAGCAACGTAAAGAAAATATCGTCGCACATAAGTAAGAAAGTAGCCGACAAGTTAGAAGAGCTGTTCAAAAACAACCGCGAAGACTTTGAAGCCAAATGGGACGACCTGAAGATATTCATCGAATATGGTATGCTTTCGGAAGAAAAATTCTTCGACCGTGCCGAAAAGTTCTCGTTGCTGAAGAATGTAGATAAACAATACTTCACCTTCGAAGACTATAAGAAAAAGATAGAACCACTACAAACCGACAAAGACAAAGTGTTGGTATACCTCTATGCCACCAACGCCGAAGAGCAACATGCCTACATAGCCAAAGCCAAGGAAAAAGGCTACGATGTGTTGCTGATGGACACCGTGTTGGACAACCACTTTGTAAACCTATTAGAACAAAAATGGAGCGGCACTCGCTTTGTACGTGTAGATAGCGACGTGGTAGAAAAACTTATTCCTAAGGAGGATAGCATTCCGGAAAAACTTTCGAAGGAAGAACAAGAAAAACTTAAACCAATAATAGAAAGCGAGATAGACACCAAGAAATACACCGTAATGCTCGAAAGCTTGGAAGAAACCGACCAACCTATGCTTATAACTCAAAACGAGTTTATGCGTCGCTACAAAGAGATGTCCATGATGGGAGGCGGTGGAATGAGTTTTTATGGCGAATTGCCCGAGTCGTACAACCTTGTAGTAAACATCAACCACCCACTTGTAGGCGAGATATTAAACGACACCGACCAAGAACACCAAAAAGAACTTGTTCACCAACTTACCGACCTTGCTCTATTATCCAACGGTTTGCTGAAAGGCGAAGCTCTTACAAACTTCATCAATCGAAGTGTAAAGATAATAAAATAGAATTTTGTTTTTATTTTTCATTTTTTGTGGCAGTCCCCAATACAAAGGGGCTGCCTTTTTTATAGGCAAATTCTAAAATTTAAAATATGGATTATTATTAATGTCCGCCAAAAAATCAAATCTAGCCATGTTAGATGTTTATTTTGTCGGACAGTCGCTATATTGATGATACAGAAGTAAAAATTCAAAAGAAACGCCTATAAGACGTAAATATCACAAAGAGTTTAGACCATTTTTGTACATTGCTCTACTATGCAAAATACAGACTCAAATTTCAGCATACAAACGATTAGATATTCAATATAGGATCTACTCAAGAAAAACAACCCCCAATCTACTGAATCACAGAGATTGGGGGTAATATATCATGTTTAGCGGACAGTGATGAAAATAAATAAAACCTATCAGTGTAGAAATCAAAATCCAAGTTTTTTTCGCCACTCTTCTTCATCTTTCTCAAATTGGTCGAGCATACGCTCTGTGTTAGAGATAAATGAATCGGTGTTTCCAAGCAATGCCGCAGTACGTAATCTAATCTCTATCCGCTTACGCACAAAGCCAGCTTCATCATCTTTTGCTCCAATAGCGTTCATCACATTCCTAAGGCACACCTCGGTATTGTCCAACTTTACACCGCAACGCTCTATAGACTTATCCAAAGTCTTTTGTCTGTCTGTTAAACTATTCCAACTCATATTGCTTTATTTTTTTATCTCTACTAATCTATAACTCTTGTAGTAACCGGATGACTAGCAAGTCTATTAAATTCACTCTGAATTTTATCCATAACTAGCTTATCTAGTTTGTTTTGCTGTATCATACCCCAAATTTGAGGTATCGCAAACGGCCACCAAACACATAGGGTTAAAACCGTTGGTATAACCTGCTGTCCAAATATACCTACACTTGCTTTCACATAGACATGTGGCACAGCAGGTGATATTTTAATTTTTAATGCTGTCTGCAAACCCAAAACAGCCTTAAACAAGTCTCCCTTCTTGATGGAAATATCCCAATCACCTGAAGGTAATTTTACTCCAGCAACCTCATATCCATCATAACGCATAGAAGACATTAAACTATTGGCAACTGCATCTGCGTGAGATGCTACATTGCAAAATAACTTTGTTGATTTAAAAAGTCCCATAATTGTTTTTCTTATATTGAGGGTAGTGTATCTTAAAATCTATCATTGAACAAATAATTTGGATAAATAAAGTTTGTCATCATCCTCTTTGTAACCACTAAAACCTAATTGTTTTAGAATATGTATAGAGGCGTTGTTATTTTTATACACATCTGTCGATACTTTACAACATAGTTTAGACTTTCCAAGATAATCCATAATTACCGAAACAGCATCTTTCATATAGCCTTGTAAACGATATGTAGGATGCATAGCATAAAATAGGGCAGGGTTGTCTGATATATCCATTATCGCCACAAAGCCAACTAACTCATTGTTATACTTAATACCCCATAAATATCCTTCACATTCCTGCGCATATTGTTCAAAGGATGAAGTGAATTTCCAAAGTCCACCATTAGAGTCTAGTAGTTCATATAACTCAGGAAGAAATCTTCTGGTCTCAGCATCATCGAAGACTTCTTTAAGTTTGCTCATATCATCTGCTGATATGCGAGTAAGCAGGCTGTACTTTGTCCTTATATCTGGAGTAAAATTCATTTTATCAGCCCTCTTTCTGCCATTTCACAAAATACATACATAAATACACGAGTATATACCTGTTCATTGTGACATAACACATCCCATTGCTCATCCGTATACTCTATGGCTGTCAAACACATATTACACATCCTGACAGCATAACAATTTTTACAGCGAGTAACTCGCCTGTTATAATAATTCCTAACAATGTCATTTGCCTTATTCCAATCTATACCATCTTTGATGCTACCAATGCGATAGTTGTCCGACATCTTCTCACATACTCCTATCTGAAGGTTCGTATCAATGTACAACTTTGTGTTATTCGGAAGACAGGTAGCCATCGGCACTGCAGACATTGGTTCAAAAATTGGACGCTCTTTCCAGTATGCAACACAAGATTCAAACAACTTTCTCAATACTACCCAATCTTGATGTTTCTCATAAGTATCAAGCAATGTATTGTAGAACTCTTTCACCTCTTCGTAATCAGCCCGATCAACACCTTGAGTGAAATTCGGAACCAAAGAATTCATCATCGTGGGTGCCATGTCATGTAAAATTTCATCATTATGCCACGCCTCTGCTATCTCTGCTATCTTGTCAAATGACGCAAGGGTCATAATTAAAGACATCTTCTTTGTGTATTCAGGATAAGTCGATTTGATGTATGACAGAGCCTCATATAGTTTAGAATATGAGCCATTACCCAAAGCATCAACTCGGTAACGGTCGTGAAATGATTCTGTACCATCGATAGAGACAGCCAATATAACATTATTAACCACCAACCTGTCTATGCGTTCCTTGGTCAAAGTAGTACCATTTGTGGAAACCGTAAAACTTACATCATTATTCCATCGCTTACGAGCTTTGTCAATAACATATTCAACCAGGTTATAATTGAGCAATGGCTCTCCACCGTATATAAAAAATTTAATCGGACGCCTGCTTGCAAATGAATCTATAAATGCAAAAATCTCATCAACACCGCCTGAATCCATAGAGGAAGTATTGTGAACTCGCTTATTTGCATAGTTTCCAGAATAGCAACAATAAGTACAACGCAAATTACATTGTTCTGTCAAACCCAATATGAAAGAGTCTACCTCTGGCAATGATTCAAAATAAACAAAAGGTGCAAACCTCCACATTGGAAGTTGCACACTTATATCACCGCCGACAATTTCACCCGTTTGTTTATTGTAGGAATATATATTGCCGGAACGTGTTTGAATCTTCATCCTTATTATTTAATTTTGAAGGAATGCTGTATATACTTCCCTCCTCGTCCATGGGCTGTACAACATTTATACGACATGCAAGCCACCTGACAAGACGAAATACCCATTGCTTGTATAGCCTCTTTCTTATTCTCTTCTTCAATAACGTTATTATTCAATATTGCAAGAACATTATTAATATCTACTGTTTCTCTCAAAGTTGTATTCATTGGTATTATCAATTTTCTATTATCTTAGACATCTATTGTTATTTATAATTCTATCATATTCTCCCGTCTGATACCAGAGCAATAATTCCGAAGCTCTCAAAACCAACCAAGGCATACAGGCCGCATTTATCGATAAATATTTTATCATTTCATCGAAAATACCAGAGTGGTTTTTACTAAAATCTATTGCCTGTTGAATAAATGAATTTATATGAATCTGATTGTGATACTTTTTGGGAAGCCCTGCCATTTTTATCATAGTCTTAATAGCCACTTCAATATCTTGGCAACACAAAAGTCCCATACGATCTGCCGTAAAATCCGACACTCGATACCAATTAAGTAGAGGCATCTTAACAAGATTCATAATAATGCCCCAATCCGAAGCAATCATTGGCCGATACATAGCCTCAGTCAACATATGATATGTTTTATGACCACATTTCATGTGTCCAAGTTCGTGACCAATCAAGAAATTTAACTCCTCCGCTGTCAATAAATCTACTGAACCGGATGGGAAAACTATCCGTCTATTCTTCTCCCCAACAGAAAAAGAACCAATATGGTAAAACCAGTTTATGGAACAATTTGGAATTTCCTTTATATCAAGTATTCTGCAAGCTTCCCTAATCTGACTATTCAATGTAGGAAGGCATTGTGACGACACATTGATTCCTTCTCCTGAATATTCAACCGCAGCATATTTTTCCATTATACTGCCGACTGTCTTGTCTACAACAGTCTTAAACCCTGGAATCTTTTTCAGGGTATCCATTGTTGATTTGTCTTCAGGATGTAGAATAGTTGAAACATCTAATCCTTTTATGGCTGTTTTTGTAACCATATGTAACCTCTTTAGTACATAATTCCGCAGTGATATTCGTATATATTTTCTATATCTGCGGCATCAAATTGAATTTGTTTGTAAAGTGATAAATATTTGTAGGACTGTTTAGCTTTATATAATCCCCCAAAGTCACTCCAGAAGTAGTATGTGATTGTCCCCCCGTTTTCTTTGATTTCAACATTAGGAGTTAAATTAGATGTTACATTCAAACATAAATTAAGATAGAACTCTGTTGTTTCTAAATCATTTATTATATCTCCAATGTCAAAAACAATTTTCTGTGCATTATACGCCCCATGCCACCTATATCCAACAAATGAATCTGTTAAGTATAATAATAATGCCTGCCATACAGATTGTTCGTTATTATCTAAGGACAGAACACAAAAGGGAGATATAAATGGAGGCATCAAGTCTGATTGATTTATTTCCTCATCAGAAGCAAGAGCTTCTAATTCTATTCTTGAAATTACCCAATCATCGACATTAGCCCATGGAATGTTATCTTTCTCCCACTTTGCTAAGTTCAATTCAGTTGGAGCACTTACAATCTTTGGGATAGCATATAATTGTAAAATATTATTTGTGCTGTAATTAGAGCGATAATCCTTAATCTCATAATCAGGATGTATATGTAGCAGTTTCAATGATTTTAAGATAACACCCCACTGTTTTTTTTCTAGTAGAGCGTTATTGCATTTTATAAAGTCAATGTAATCTTTATACATAACTTCATAAATTGAAACCTCTTTATTGGAAGTATTTGCAAAATCTGCAAAAATCATTGCTACGCCTTCAGCTACAATTGTTGATGGATTGGGCACCATAAAAGGCTCTTTCCCCAGACATGATGAAATATATTCTTTGACGATAGGATGTTTACAAGAACCTCCAGACAGAATTATACGAGAAATGTTCTCTCTGTCACAACCATGTTTATTAAGCAACGAGTAAATGTTAGACTCTATTACCCCCAGAAGATGAAGAATTAACTGTATATAGGTGGTGCGAGATAGTGTAGTATGAACAAATGGACAATCAATATCTACAACATCTGCTAAAGCCAAATCGATTTTTGCTTTTTCAGCAATGTAGGCTAGTTCGTATAAACTTTTAAAGCCTGATGCGCCCTCTGACTCAAGTAACCAGTCAACGACACAAACATCAAAATCACTACCTCCAAGCGGTAAAATAACACTATCTGTAAATATCCTCCACTTGCCATCATCATTTTGTTTGTAGTCTACAAGATAAATCTTTGTATATGAACAGCCAATATCTATAAATAAATTCTGAGATGGTTTATTTCTTCCCTTATAATAATGCTGGATAATAGCAGTACTTTCCTTGACAAATGTGATATTCTTCCAACCCGCCTTTTGTGCTGACAGTCGTATTACATTCTTTTCTTTGTTGCCAAAACTATCTGGTATTGCTATGGCCACATCACAAAAGTCGTCAGGGATATACTTATTTACTTTATTTCTTATCCCTATGAAGAATAAACCTATTAGATCTATTAATTCTATACTCATTGGGCCGTCATTAGTCGAAAATGTATATCCTGATTCTTCTACTATATGACAACGCTTTAGTCGCATCGCGCAACTTCCAGAATTAAGCGTTCCCTTAACTTTCGCACTATGTCCGATCTCAAATGTTTCATGCTGAGAATCGTAGTACAAATATGAAGGACATGAAGTCTTATCTGTTTCAATCGGTAAAACATTGATTGCTCCACTAGACTGTGTCGCTATAACACAATTTTCATCGCCAAAATCAAGGAATATTTTTGGAATAGCAGTCATAAACTAATTTATATAATAATTTATCTGAGTATCAACCTCCTCCCATAGAATAGTCTCCTTCAGCATATAAGATACACTTACGACATCGAGAGCAACTGATTAAAGTGCGAGTTTCATTCGGCATTTCCGATAAAGAATTCAGGGTGTTACATCCTGGGCACTCGATGTAATATGTCTTGCAATGCTCGCAATAATATAAATCCAGTGTTCTAAAATCTGGATTCTGTTTGCTGGAGCGCCACTCTCCTGACCAAAAATGGTCAACACCATTTATAATCGACCCACATATAGCAAGACCGATTCCCTCCTTTGATTTCAAATCTTTGAACTTTGACCAAGGTTGGAGGTCGTGAAGACACTTTTTACATTTGTGTGACATAATATACTTTGTTTACTTCTTGAATATTATATCAAGTATTGTTTGACATACATAGCGAGTTTTTTAGACAGTTCATATGTCAAATTTATGACAAATCCAAGCAATAATTGTTGTAGCAAAAGATCTATACTTTGATAAGAATCAGTCTGTTCAACATCTTGATTAAGTATCTAAAAATCCTTCAAACCTTCTGCAAAATCCGAAGGACAGATAATTTTTACTCCATAAGAAATCTGATTACAATATTAAGTTATTTCCCTTTTAATTTCAATAAAGCACGAAATTTAAACCATGATCCTTTATTATTTTCGAGTTGATTTATCATATATCTTAGACCTTCTCCATAAATAGGGTCTGGATTCTGTAGCATTGATAACTTCCACGCATTTCCCAATTTACTGAACTGAGTAGAAAGGACATGATATGCGAGTAACTCACAAAATCCTTCTTCCTCCATAACAGAGAGATTTAGTCTGTTATCGCGACACCATGTGTGCCCCATCTCGTGTGCAACAACTGACAATAAGAATATGTAAGTTCTATTCTCTAAGAGCCAAATTTTATGCAGTTTGCCTTCTACGCTTATAGGGCATGTCAGGCCGACAACATTCTGCATAGTTGGTTGTAATTTCTTTATTTCAGTTGTATTAACTATCTCAAATGAAATACATTTGGAATCTACAACTATGCCAATATTGCCTAATAACAACTCCGCCTTGTGAATAATCTGATTAAGTTTTAATTGATCAGATTTATTCACAAGGGAGTCATTTAGTCTCTCTTCTTCTTCATCATTAAATGATTTTGCCATAAGAGACGAAATAGAAATGTATCTTATAACTAATTAAACATTAAGAGATAAATCCTTTGGCGTTTTCTTGATATACGAAGAATACTTTGCATAGAAATCATCCCAGTCTTCACAATCAATTATGTTTGCCTCGCCGCTTGCAGATTGCATCAGTTTTACCAAATCATCTTTGATTGTCTCTACAGTGTCATCGTTAAGATTAACTACATAGGTGTTAAAACTCAGAAGACTAGATTCGTCAAGGGTAAATTCGGTGAATACAGGATGAAGAAAACCAGTAATATCAAGAGGAATCTCAATTACGTCAATCTCTTTATTATCTGCGAAAAGATGTTCTTCTCCTTCTATTACAAATGAACGTACCAGCGGAGATGTTGCACTTACACTTGCTGCCTGTATTGCTCGGCATGGAACTACAGTACCCTTTTCAAGAAGAATCGCATTAATTTTTTCGTCATTAACAATGAGATCGGTACCTAGAGAATGAGGAATTTTAATAGTTCTGCCAACGTCTATATCACCAGACGGAGTTTTTAGTGCGTGATGATAGATAGCAGCTCCTTCTGTCACAAAGCAATCAAGATTTGGTGCCGTAAAAGGGTCCTTACCAATTATATCTTTAACAAAATCTCTAACAAGTGGATGTTTGCAAGAGCCACCGACAAGAACAAAACGGTTTATGTCATCCATATCAATGTGTGAACCATCAATCACGCTATTATTTACGGTCCTCTTGATTGTTTCACCAATTTGATCGAGCTTGCTCTGAATAAGTTTCTTATACTTCTCACGAGTCAAGACAACTTCATTTGGCATGTACACAGGATGAGAAACTTGAGTTTCATTAAGGCTGGCCAGTTCAATCTTTGCCGCCTCAGCAACAGCTTTTAACTCAAGCTTATTCTTGAACCCTTTAGAGCCATTTTGAACCATCCAGTCAATAATAATATTATCAAAATCATCACCACCAAGATAATGATCTCCATCCCAATTCACGGGATTAATAATATGCTTGTTGAGTTTTCTGTCAAAATTCACGTCCAAAACAGTTACGTCAAAAGTACCTCCACCAAGGTCAACAACACAAATCGTTTGACGAGTTTTTGCCTCTAACCCATAACGAATAGCAGCTGCTGTTGGTTCTGGAATAATTGCAATCGGATTAAGGCCTGCATCAATTGCTGCTTTTTTAACTTCGCCGATTTCCTGGAATCCGAAATAAGCGGGAACTGTAATAACAGCGTCATTAACCTCATCTTTCAATGTCTTTGCAACTTCACGCTTCAAATAAGCAAGAATAATGGTTGCAGCGTCAGTTGGAGTAAACGTTTCTCCGCCAATCTGGTATGTTGTTGAACTTCCCAAATCGCGTTTTGTTGAAATCAAAATGCGATCAGGATCAACAGCAACATGCTGCTTTGCCTCTCTGCCGACTACATAATCACCATCAGGATTTACCCAAATAATGGATGGTGTTGTCATTGAACCCTTTAGCTGGATTGTGTGACTAGTGCCCATTTCATATACAGAAACAGCACTATTGGTAGTTCCTAAATCAATACCAATAATTTTCATAATTTAATTATTTTTGATTAATGTTTAAAAATCAGGTGTTACTGCTGTAGCTTTACGCGAAACCCATGGAGATTCATATCCAATCTGATTTACATCTATAATTGTTTCAGAACCAAGTGCCTTGATATGTGACTTTTCCTCTTCTGATAACTTTATTATGTTGAACAAATTTGTGGCATTAAACCACTGATATTTTGAATCAGAATGCTGTTCTTCAAACAGTCTTGGACAGATTATTGTATATCCGAAATCTGTTATTAAGCTATATACTTTATAATACAGTTTGTTCAACGTATCAATGTCCATTTTTGCATCAATTAATTGTTTTCGAATGAATGGGACAGTACTCAATTGATAAAGACGAACAAATTTTGAAAAACTATCAGATTTAACAATGTTAGAGATGAATTTTTTTGAAAGATGTTCTTTTACTTCACTTTCCGGGATTGTTAAATAATCAGCCCCAAAGAACGACTCTGAGTCTCCAAGTACTCTTACAGAGAAATCCTCAGACCAGGATAATATACCAGCACTTAGACCACTTACACCTTTAGTTAAAGGCGTAATAAACCCTTCCTTGATAGTAGAATTGTCTAAATCCTTATATACGTTTTTGAATAATTCTGTTATATCAGTTAATGTTTCCTGGATTTGAATAAGATAATGTGCATTTTTATTCTGTGCAACTTCTTTCATCTTTGCTAATGAAGCGTTAAGGCGGATTATGTTCTCAGCTTGAGATTTTTTCTCTTTATCAAGCTCTACAATTCGTTCTTTTGCAGATTTTATCTCGCCTTCCTTTGTCTTGACTTTCTCTTCGGCTTTATTCTTGGCTTTTATAGCCTCTTCTTTCTGCTTCTCTAAGTTAGTCTTCTCTCTTTTATAAGTAGAGATTAAGATGTATTCTTCGTTTATCTTCTTTTTATAAGTAGATTCAACTTTATGTTTTTCATCAACCCGAGCTTTTATAACAGCATCGGCAATAGCCTTATCTGTATCTTTTAGCTTTTCATTAGCTTCTGACAATTTACTAACAATTTCCGTATACTGCTCAGATGTTGGACGTTTTGAAAGTGATTCTATTTGTTCTCTAGCAGACTGAAGTTCTTTCAACAAATCAGTTGGATTGACATCAGGCTCTGTTATCTTATTTTCTATAGAAATTACACGACTATCCTTTACTATGAGTATCGTACCGTCATTTAATTGATAATTACCATCTGGAGAAGCAATATCATTTATAGAAGGTTTTTCACCCTGGGTAATAACAGTAATCTTCTTGTTGTCGATAGAAATTAGAGTTATTACATTTTGGGATTGTTGTGGAGAAGATATTCTAATGTTATCAATGCGATTATTGCGTACCTCATATATTACACCTTCGCGTGATTCAAATTGATAAAACTTCTTAGAATTTATCTGTATTGGAGAAATAACCTCATCATTTTTTTGAGGAGTGTCATTTGTAAGTACTACTCTATAAATCTTGGTGGTCTTTATATCTTTGATTGATTTAGAAATTGAATTAATCTTCTGTGCTTCAATCTTGATAACATAATCTTCTATCTCATATGTTCCTTTTCCTTCTACAGATGCTCCCTTACAAATCGAGAACGGAGTTCCATTTAGATCAATTTTAATGCATGGTGAAATATCATTCGCATTCTCCATATTATAGATGAATGCTGTATCATTTTTGCACTCTATCTTCCTTCCAATAAAAAATAGTTCAGGAAATAAGCTCAATTTTTTTCTCCTTTTAAAACGATAAATATATCCATCTGCAGTCCTACATTCACCTGGACGATTTGATAAATTTCCTATTTGTGGCTCATCGTTACACAGAATCTTGTATTTTTTCTGTGTATATGTATCCTCATAACATTTTGCCCCCTTAAATTTACGTTTAATGTAAAAACGCAAACATACCATCAATACAAGAAGTATGACAATTAGTGACACGGTAAGACCGATAACAAATTCCCATGTTGAATACCCACCATACTCAAAAGGACTTTTAATTTTGAAAATTAAAATACTATTGTTTGCCAAATCATTATGATCAACAACATCGTACAATAATGTTACATTATATGTAGTATCCTTAAGAAGATAGGCTGGGTTTATTTCAAAGCTTAACTCTTTATTCTCGCTAAGTTCAATCGGTATCTCTTTGTCAGAGTATTGAAGTCTAACATTCTCAATTTTTATTTTTTCACACCCATTCAACTTGTATTTAAAAGAAGCTAAAGTGTCTTTCCTAAAGACACTAATTCTTTCTTTGAAATCACAAATTTGTTTGTCGACATAAATCGGCGTACAACTAATCTTTTTAACAATGTCAGAAGCGGATAACTCTTTCTCCTTGATTACGATTGTACCAACTAATATACTATCTCTATAAAATCTTATTATTTCTCCTTCTCTTAAAGTAATTTCAGACTTTAAAGTCTTGGTATTTTTGTCACTACATTTAATAGTGTTACTCGTCGTCTTATCTTCATTTATGAACGTTAGAGGGCCTCCATTTATGGTTACTTTATGAGGAACAGGATTAGGTACATCATTACCTTCTTTATTCCTGATCATAATCTTTGGTCTCTCCATTATTTCAATCTCGGTAATTCGTCCTGTGTAATCAAGAGTATCATTAATACTAGTAACAGAAGTGATGTTTGAACCTTCTACTTTACATTCTTTAATCTTATCACGAGAGTAGGTGATCGTAATAACTTGTGCATTAACTCTAATGCAACATAGCAATAACAGTAAATATATTATTCTATTCATAACTATAATTTATGCGTATGGCCACATACTATGTTTAAATGTGTTATTTGTTTCAACATCAATTTTAACTGGTGCAGATGCTTCAAATTCCAAATCACCTGCGGTAAATGTCATTTCATTCTTCTCATTTATCTCAAGACGTATATGTACATTTCTTGTGTCTTGGCAAACACTTCCAGGATTGAATGCTGCCATAATTGAAATGTAGTCATTTCGTCTCTCTTCATCTTCATAATCATCAGCAGGATAAGGCGAATAACACTGAACCAAATAAGCTTCAATAGTATTCCTCATGTCTAAGTTTATGTAGTCAGTTGAAGAATCTGCAGAGAAACGGTCTGTATCGTAGGTAAAGACTTGCATGCCATTTTGCTGCCCTGAGACATTAATTGAGCGATTCGTAGTCTTCGTTTCTGTATCTATGAGAGGCTGATAAGCCCATCTGTTCTTTCTATCAATATACAAAACTCCATACTTCGCATATATGTTTTTATTGTATAATATAACAGATGATGCTCTCTTCCCATATAATGCTGCATAATACAAAGCACCTTGGGCCACTACCGTCTTTAAGTCTTCTCCGTTAATCTCGAGTGACACACAACTATTATCATCGTTCCATATATTTACTTTGTTTCGTAACCTTGTCTTGATGTCGCCGAACTGAATGCTGCGACCAGCCATTATTAAGGTATCAATAGGAGACTCATCCATCTTTAGATGTCCGAGTTGAGTGAAACGTTCGAATAATGTGTCTGTACATTCCGTAATAAAAGACTGTACATGTTTATTGGACCTAATCAAATCAAGATCAATTTCAACATCATTGAAATCCACGCCCATCATTGTTTGGCCATTCCAAGCAGAGAAAACAATTGTATCAGACGAGAACAAACTAGGCTTTAATGTGTTCTTGATAAAGAATTTTAATTTACCCAAGAGATTTTGCATTGTATCGTCTTTTGAATGCTCTAATATCTCTTTTGGGAAGACTTGTGGATATTCATCAACCAAAGCTTCTGCAAGAACGTAGTCGAGATAGTTTCCAGCTTTATTAAGTCCCATCTTTGAAAGCATTGATACCTTTTTATCTCCATCAGACAAATGTTCGATAGTTAGGTATGTCAAGTCCAAAGTACCAGCCCCCATGTCATAGACAAGAACATGTTCTACAAAAGTGTCACTTCCTATATTACGATTCTTGTTATACTTTCCCCAATTTTTGAGATAAAAATATGCAATAGAATCTGATTCACTTACAAACCATACATAATCAGGTCTAATGGAAGGTATTTCTTTTAAAACAATCTTTCGTAAATATTCAATATGGTGTGGAGTGTAGGTGTTAGGTACGCTAAGGACAATCTTATTTACCAATTTACCTTTGGGTATGCATTCGTTAATATAGTCTTTGAATAAAGTTCTATAAGTTGACCTAAAAATTGCATCAACATCAAGAGGTGATTGGGCAAACGTCAAAACTTGTGTGTCTGATTCATGTAGCTTATATTTAAAATTTGCATACATTTCACCATTAGGAATATTCTTGTAACCAACCAAAGCTTTCATGTATGGTAGTCTGAAACCTTCTGAATGGAATCGAGGTTCGCTTGGTGACAGATATACTAATGATTTCTTGTAAGAGTCCGAATCTACTGAAGGTGTGTCTGATTGTAACATTATATTCGAAGATAAGAAGTTGCTTCCTTCTTCAAAGCGAGGATTACGGTATCTGTCGTTTTCCCTTTCGTCAATTATTTCTTTGTTACGATCGTTAAGCTTTAACAATTGGAAATTTCTTTCTGTACCATCTCCGAAAACTGCTACAGTTGCAGATGTACCATAGTCAACACACAACCACTCGCGTCCTGGATCTTTTTCAATTTCAATAATAGCTTCTGAATGGAAGTGACTCCACACCATTTCTTCAAGATTGTACCTGCCTCTTTCATCTTCAATATAATCAAATTCTATGTTAAAGATTATTTTAGAGTTATATGATGGTATATCTTCAATATTCTTGTGAAGCAGTTTACAAGTATACGTGATAAATGAGTCAACACCATTCTTTAATGTATATATGCCTTCATCAATATCCTTAATATCTAAAAAATCAATACTTGGCGATGAGATAATCTCCTGGTCATTGACAATAGGATAAATCTTAATGTTTTTGAGAACAACTGCAGAGTCCGAGGATGCACCCTTATTGGTCGCCTCATTACCCAATTGTATTTTAGCAATCTGTATAAGTCCAGAAAACCTTTCTGCCTTCCCTGTTTGATGTTCTATCCAATTGTAATGTCCATATGTGGTTTTAGAATTATTGTCAACCTCTTTACCATTGCAAATGACCGATAGACGAGTTCGTGTAAAATCCCTATAAACAGGGACAACACAGTCAATTGGGTCGGTTGGAACATCATTAAGGATGTTTTTTGCTATCGCAACAAATTTTTCCAGTCTGACTTCATTTTCGGGATTTTCCAACTTGTCTAAATCCAAGAAAACAGGTATAGAAACAATGTTCTGAGTAGATAATTTTTTCAACTCTATTTCTTGCCCCGAAATTCTATTTAATTTAAGCATTGAAATAGGTTCCTCGTCAGCACCTCTTAATCCGGATATTTCAAAATACGGATTGTCTTCGACAATGTCCTTAGGCATTGCGAAAGAGACTAAATTTTCCGAAAACTGAGTAGGATATTTAATAGATAAATTAAGTGCTGCTAGTTCAGCATATCTATATGCACAGGAATTTTCTATTTCAAAATGACCTACACATACATTGTCATGCTTGTATTTAAGATCATTTTTTGAAAGAAAGTTTATCGTACAATCAGGTTTTGCCTTAACCAATCTTACAACGACAATATAATCTTCGCTTATAACTTGGTTTTCAAAAGAAAACTTGACTTTAAATTTTATTTCTGCACTTTCTTTGTCCAAATCATTACAATCCAAAATCGCATCATGATTCAAAAGAACTTGATATGGATTGTTGTATGAAGTTAGATTGAAATTCTTTATCGACACTCCTTCTTTGCCAACACCGCCAATAAATTTCAATTTTAAAAGCGAAGAAGAATCAACTACTAAATAATCAGAAGTCTGAATCCCATCAATAGAGAAATTATCAACGGGAACATTAATTATTTGTTTCTGAAAAAGAATATTCCTTCGTACAGGGAAATCAATACTGCTGGAATCTATTTCACGGTAACCGCTATCCAACCCAAAATTGTGTATTGCAGTTTTTTTAACAGACATAATATAATTGTTTTAAATCTTGATTTCTTTAGCAATTGGTTTATATATATTGCTTCTATAAATAATATAAACTACTATAGCAATCAATATAAAAATAATGATCCAAGCCCAAGTGTTTGCGGCTGTAGTTTGTGATGAAGTCCAGAATGAGATAGAGAACAAGAAATCTGGGAGTGGGACAATGCCAAGAATAGAGGCGTCCTTTTCTTTTTTTATGACAACTCTACGAGTTAATCCCTCAGAACCTTGCAACTTGGACCCTTTGGGGTGTAGAACGGTATTATTGTAAATTTCATCACATAGTTTAACCCATGAATCTATTTCTATATGAACGTTATTTATTTCACTCTTTGATATTTGCAATTCTATTTCTTGATTTGCGTGGATTTCTTGCGATGAAATAATTTTATCGCCATTATAGAGACTAAGAACTAGTTTTTGAATCTCATAATCTTTATTTTGAATAGCATCAGTGGCGAATTTTACACTATATGAACTCTTTTTGCGTTCGGCAATAATCTCATGAGGGAAATCCAACACAGATTCTAATGCGAAATATTGCTGCAAAGGTATAAATTCATATAATTGAACATATCCTCCAATTATAGATTTACTTCCCAGATATTCACAAAAATAATTCGTCTGAACATTTTTTATTGACTTTTTAAATTCATTATTTCCTTCTTGAGAAAAATTATTCCTCACAAAAGAAACCTCGCCATAGTAATCGTCATTTCCGTTATACTTACCATCAGTAATTATTGCCATAAAAGTTCGATTAGTTAAAGCCATATCTTTTAGAGCTATTAAAGAATAGGGTTTAGCGAAGCTAGTAATAGAAAAGAAGGAACCGATAGGTAGTTGTGAATGCAAGCTATTTAGCAAATCAGAATAGCCGTCAGTTGCAGGTCTGGGTTTTACAATTACCTTAGAGAAATCTTTAGGTGATAGGGCACCTTCTCTAACACCATATAAAACTCCGGACACTAAATCTGGAGCGACATTATGCTCACGAGTTATTCCTAAAATGGCTTCTGATACACTATTTGATTTCCAAAAAGGAGCACCATTAACCCTAGGAGCTCGTACATCGAGAGCAATGATTAAAGAAGATTTCTGTTTTGAAACCTCCGTTTGTGCATAAATTATTAGTGATAATAATAAAAAATTGAAAAATAACAATAAACGTTTCATATATGCTAATTATGTATTATTTGACTAAATTCTATATCATTTCCACGAATATCACCATTTGGTATTTTACAATGTACAGTAACCAAGGTTTCAGTTGCTTCTATATCGATATATATAGGAATGTCATTCAATTTACGTCCATGTGAATAGATGATATATTCGGAAAAATCTATATTACCAATATATTTTCGATTTTTTCTACTATTTCCTTCTCCTTGATATAATTGTACGGTCCCAATATCCACTATGTCTCCACTATTTGACAGCTTTGTGGGGTAATAAATTTTATGAGAAATTGCTGGTGACAATGCATTTGCTTCTATCAAGACATCTAATTTTCCATTAAATTTTTCAAGATAAAGAGCATGTGATACTCGTGTTTTCATTTTCTCGATCGCATTGCCTTGTTTGAACGGATGATATTTTGTGTTATATATTTCATCACTTTTCATCGCAGAGAATATACTTGCTCCGTTTGCGACGATAGTGAAATTATCCATCATATTCGACGTCGTTAGTTCTTTGGCATTAGGGTGAATATTTGTTACAAGGTCTCTGAATGCAGGTATAAAAGACGTGCCACCCACAGGAACTATAAAATTTACAGATTCTTTATTAATCCTTGCCTTACTATAGATTTGATTCAAACATTCAGAGAATTCTTCGATCATATTTCTTTTGCTGCCAAGCTGACCTGATAAAATAGAATTCAAATTATCTCTCGTTATTTCCAACTCAATGTAGCCACCATCAACTCCAAATAGATTTGAACACATAAATGAATAGTGTTCGTTGATTGACAAGTTATGTTTAGCTTCCTTACATTCTTCTATTAATCTTGCCTTATTTAGCAAAAGATGTCTATCGTCTAAATTTAGATTTTCTATACCTTCGTGATAAATTACGTAGTCTAACAATAATTCATCAATATCGTCACCGCCAAAGTTACAGATTCCATCATTAGCTAGAACCTCATACTCAAAAGTGCTGTTATTATTCGTTATTCTGACTAGGGTAAGATCTAATGTACCACCACCTATGTCATAAATCAAAAACACCTTCGAGTCGATAGATGATTCATGTAACTGATAAATGCAAGCCAAAGATGCGGCTATCGGTTCGGGAAGCAAGAAAATCTCCGCATTATAATTCAATTGACTTTTTAAGGCATTTTGGGCTGCCTTTAATATAAATGCATTTTCATTTTCTCCAAAATAATATGGAACAGTAACCGTAATTACACCTGGCGAAAACTCATGATCCGTTAGTTTCACTTCTTTTGAGAAGTCGGAGATTATGGATTCAACAATATCTACATTTGTATATTCTTTATTTGATAAAATATACTTGTCTGCAGATGTTATCCTCCGTTTTACACTCACAACGACATTTTGAGGATCCGTTATCCTTCTGTTATATGCTGCAGCTCCAGTCCTTATTACTCCATTGTCATGGTCTAATAGGGCAATTGAGGGGTACAGAAAACTACTTGTTAATGGAAAATTAAAACTTGTCGGTCCTGTAACAAGCGTAGACTGTTTATAGCCACTCATAACACTATTGGAAGTTCCAAAGTCAATTCCAATAGGAATACAACTTTGGATATTTGTAAGCTTTATTGGATTAATCGGTTTGTTCATATAGTAGGATTATCCTCTGAGCTTGTCTTCGCTACTTTGGTTCCGTAAACAGATATTTTCGCAGGTCTCGTAACAAAATCTATATCTCCATCAGAATTGTACTTTGCAAAGCCTACATCAGTAATTGACGAAATACACTCAATCATCTCTGCAGAAGGTGCATCTTCAGATACAAGTACATCATACCAATTGACATCGTATTGATTGAAATTTCTATTTATTTCAAGTTCCAGAGGCTGTATATTGTATGCATTCTTCAAAAAAGAAACAATAGTACAAAGTAGTTTTTCAATCATATCAGAAAACTTCAAACAACAAAGTTTGCTGATCTCGTCAATCTGAGGAAGTTCCTGCTCAAGAACACGAAAATCAGAAAGACTCTTATTTAGTGTGTCATATAGTTTGTAAACCTCAACAAGAGAAGTTGTATATATACGTTTGCTAAGAGAACTCAAATTATTTTGGAGTTCTTGAACTTGTTGATACAAACTTCGTGCTTCATTTATGAATTTATCAGGGTTCCCAATTATAGAGGCAAGAGTATCAGGCAACAAGATGTATTTCTCGTTTATATCACCACTTATTTCTTCCCCCGTATCTCTAAGTTGGAGAACAAGATTTTTGTCTTCACCAAGTTTTTGCAGTGATGGCAATTCGATTTTTTCCAAGGATGAGTCTAAGTTGGTGTCTATAGACACTGTTTTTAGGAGTGCTAAGCGAAGTGATTCAGAGCAGTCTTTAATGAATTTAAAAAACATCCATGTTTTAGAAGAGAATACATAAATGGAATCACGAACTTTTGCACTTACATTTTGAACTTGGGCTTGATTAGCCTTGTAGTAATAAACATCCTTTGGTAATGGAAATACGCTGCTATATAAGTTTCGGTTTATGAAGATTCTAATATTCTCCTTGTTTTCTTCTTTCACAGAATTCTCCATTACATAACACCACTGATTAATCCACTCATCCTTGTCATCGTAATCTTCAAACAACGGTAGTGCGTAATACAGTTTTTCGCCCCAATTGGCATTTTCCACGACGTTCGCAAATTCTCTTTTGAACGAATCGTACAATTCATTCGACAGAATGGAATCTGCTTTAAGATTTTCATGAATTTTTTTCAAATCATTAATTTGGTCTATAAGCTTATCGTACTGTTGAATGATTTCAAAAAGAGACGCGTTATCTTTAGAATATAAATTCTCTAAGGATGATATTCTATTTAACAATGATGTGTACTCATCCTCTGTAGTTGATTCAAGATTTTCTTGCTCACAAGAATCTTGTGCAGATAAGTTTTGAGGACTTTCAAACTGCTCAGATACAGAATTTGTTAAATCCTGATTTGAGTTGTCCTGTATATTATTTGTATTATCCATATCTATTATGAAAATTGGATTTGTCCTTCTGTGTGAAGATCAGAACCATCTTCATTACCTTGAGGAACGTTAATAATTACCTTAACATTTGTAGCTTCAGCAAGTAATGTTACTGAAATTAGAATATCCTTCTTAATACGTCCGTGTGTATAAATCGTAGGTATAGGAATACTTCCAATTATATCATTACCTTGTTTTACAGTTAAAGAATCGATAGAGGCGGTAGCACCATCAGCACTTAATTTTGAAGGTCTATAGACTCTAGTGCCAGAGATAGGCGTAAATTTGTTTGAGGAAATTATGGTGTCTACCCTATTTGTATCTGTAATGATACCTAAGTTATGAGCAGTCTTGGGTCTTATTATAATATCATCCCAATAATGTAAATGTCTATGGTAGTCAGGGTTATTCGCATTGCTCTTGTCCAGAAAATAAGCAGCATATATACATGCTCCACGGGCTACAGTTTCTGAAGGCTTAGGACTTTGATACATTTTGTCACTGCCAAATTTTTGTTCAAGCATCTTTCTTATACAGGGGATATTGCTAGATCCTCCAACGAGAACAACCCTATCGATCATTTGTCGTTTTAACTCAGCTTTGTTGAGACACCTATCAACAATATCTTCAATTTTTGATATATAGTCTTTTTTTAGTCCTTCTTCACCTCTTAGAATTTTCTCTATATGTTTGTCGGTGAGAGTGAAATTGAGCATTGGTTGATCATAAAAACCATTAACAATTACGGAAGTACTGCTTACAGAGGATAATATACATTTTGCATCCGTAGTTTCCAAATACAAAGAAGCATAACTATTCTTGTATTTAGGATCTTTTTCCATATTTACATCTATTCCATTCTTTTCTAAAATGAATCTTCGAATAGATGCATCAAAATCCTCACCTCCTAGTCGAGCGTCACCATCTGTGGCGAGGACTGTAAATTCCAATTTCTTATCATTAAGTGAGTTTTTTAATTCGTATATTGTTACATCAAAAGTACCACCACCTAAATCAAAAATTAATATATTTTGATGCTTAATTGAGTCCGAAAAAGAAAACGCATAGTCTAAGCCTGCAGCAATTGGCTCGGGGACAGTCTTTAAATTAAGACTATCCTCATATTCCATATGTTCACCATAAACTCCCTCTAATGCAATAGATAGAGATGTGCATGTATTCTCTTTTGGGCGTTCTGTAAAATAATAAGGAACAGAAACTACTACACCTTCAGGAATAAAATCAGCACCTTCTACTGGATTCACAGCTGCTTTAAACATGTGTTTAAGCAACATTGAACTCAGTTCAATTGGAGTGATTTCCCCATGTTCATTTTCAAAAGGGGTGTTGTCGTCCATGCCACGCTTAAAAGCGGAATAAAACTTGTCAGGAGCAGTTAGACAATGCTTTATCGCACCACTTCCATACATGACATTTTCCTTGTCATTAAAATCTGGGATGAAGATCTTAGATGCAATATAGTATTTGCATTCCTGCGGAAAATGATAGCAAGTTGGACCTAGTTCTAAACCAGAATCTTTCCAGCCAGCAATTGCACTATATGTAGTGCCTAAATCGATACCTATAGGCTTACTCATTCTTGTGTCATTTTAGTAGTTCCACTTAATATCATCTGTTTTAATAGGATTGCCATCCACCTTGCCAGTTAGCTGAAGAGACTTATCCTCGTTAATGGACATTGTCAGTTCAATATCAAGGGTGCCAGCTGGCTTACGGGGAATCTCAACGTTAAATTCACCAATCCAGGTGAATAAGCGAGTTCCATTCTTGTCCGTTTCATGAACTGAATGTTCACATGTTATGTTATTGCCATCCTGCTCTACCTCTATCTGTACAGGAATCGTCCAACCTACAAGAGATAGTTGACCAGAATCATTTGCATTCGTAAAATGACGAGTACGGCTTATTTTTCCATTCTCAAGAGTCTCACCTTTTAACAACATTGGCCCGAAAGTTCCCCCCTCCAATTCAATGCCATAATTCTTCGCTAAGGGGTCGATTATTACACTTGTACCCAAGTTGCCTAGGTTGTCAATGTCTATGATGTCAGAACCAAAATAGGATGCACCAGCAGCAACAAAGGTGTCAACGTTTGGAGCTACATAAGGATCCCTCTCCATCTTGTCCTTTACAGCATCAAAAACCCATGGAGCTTTGCTTGAGCCTCCAACAAGGACAATTCGATTTATGCCATCTATATCTGTTTTACTTTCAGATAGAACTTCCTTCAAGGTGTCGATAGTCCTATTAACATAGGGAGCAATTACATTAAGAAAATCTGACTTCGTAATTACTTCCTTAAAGTCATATGAGTTGCCGTTAATAGTAAGGCTTCTCTCAAACTCATATTCTGCAGAACCACCTGAATATTCTTTTTTAGCCTCTTCGGCCCAAATCTTGAGTATTGCTTTCGTTTTGAGAGAATCCTCACCTTCAAGTATGTTGATTCCTGCAGATTTAGAAAGTTTCAACACTAACAAGTCAACTAATGCCCAGTCAAGATCGTCTCCTCCAAGCTTAGAATCACCACCTTTATTTATAAGGTTAAACTCTGGCATAGTTTTGCCAGACTTTGCAGACACCTCAAGAAGAGTTACATCGAAAGTTCCACCACCAAAGTCATAAATAAGGAGCTTTTGAGATTTATTTTTTGTTCCCCCAAAAAGACCATCCATGAGTCCGTAGGCAATTGCAGCTGCTGTTGGCTCCTCTAAGATGGTTACACCCTTAGGATGGCCATTTTCATCGTATAGCATTTCTTGTGTGTCTTCATCCCAAGTTCCAAATCCTGCAAGTTTTGCAGCTTTGAACACATTCTCAATGTAAGTCGGTTGGCATTGTGCAGGAACACAAATAACAGCCTTGCATATAGTACCAGCAGTACCATATACTGGATGGTTTTGAACAGCATCACGTATCTTTATTAGAACTTGTGTTGCCATGAATGTAGGATCAAGTTCTTCACCATCTATGGTGTATTTCGCCTTGACCTGTGGATCTAAAGCCCATTCGCTGGACGCCATTTGCGTCTTAAATGAAGAGAAAACTTCGTCAGGCTTAGATACAATCCACTTTTTTGCTAAAGTTCCGATCTGTAGATCATCCCTACTGCGATCTGGGAATCGAACTACAGAAGGCATAGAAAGTCCTTCTTCCGGAATGTTTACCACATCCATACCCTGAGGGCCGTAAACAGCGACACTCGAATTCGTTGTTCCCAGGTCTATACCTAGTACATATTTTGAAATTACTCTTTCAAAATGACCGTTATCTTGATTAATTTCACACATAAATTTTATTTTTACCAAGGTTGATTTATAGGTTCATTATCACCCACTTTTACACTTATAGTTAATGAATTGTCATTCAGTATTGTAAGTGTCAAAGTTATATCAAGAGTGTGAGGTGCTGCTTTGGGCACTTCTATTGTTAATTGTCCAAATGATTGGAACAATTTTGTGTTGTCAGGTTTAACATAATGCACAGACTTACTTGAGGACATCATTCCCTGATCATCCAATATAGGATTCCCATTCTCATCTTTATCTATTATGTCTTCTTGAGTTGACCATCCAGTAATATAAATTAAACCTGAGTCGTTAGGATTCGTACATTTTATAGATCCTGAATATGAAGGGTGAGCTTCGTCAAACACCAATCCTTTTGCAATGAGAGGTATAAAGAAGCCGCCACGAACTTCTACGCCATAATACTGTGATGTTTTATTCAGAATAGTAGGTTTATCACTTACATCACTATGCTCTTCGCGCTCATCATTTTCTTTCTTGTCATCCTTAGGTTCTGAATCAAAAATTATGAGCGGTTCAATATCCTCATAAGCTAACAAAGCAGCACCTTCACCAACTATAACATCAACATTGTCGGCGATATATGGTTCCCTCTCTATGAAATTCCTCACGATGTCTTGTACCCAAGGAGCTTTTGTAGAGCCTCCTACTAAAACAAATCTATTGATGTCATCAAGTTCTAATTTACTTTCTTGAATTGCTTTTTTTGTGCATTCAATAGTTTTATCTAATAGTGGCTTTATAGCATCGAGGAATTGTTCTTTTTTAATAATAACATCAAGATTGCAGTCTTGCTCAACATCAGGGTCATAAATCAATGCCAACTGCTCAAGTTCTGATTCTGGGACTCCAACTGCAAAATCTTCAATTTTTGCTCTCTCAGATAGTTCCTTGAGAGTCGAATGAGCCATTAGAATGTCACGTTTAGCTATACCCTTATTATCTTTGTTGACATTAATTAAGTCAATCTTGTGTTCCTTATAAAATTGCTTTGCTGCAATTTTCATAATTTCATAATCTATATCATCACCACCCAGGTGAGTGATTCCATAGGTTCCTAAAAGTGTGAAAACAGGATTTTTGCCTTTTTCGGTGATAACATTGATGATGCTAACATCAAATGTTCCTCCACCAAAATCATACACCATAATGTTCTGATCTTTAGATTTTTCAGGATCAAAAAAGCCGTTTTTAAAACCGTAGGAATATGCTGCAGCAAAGGGTTCCTCAACAATTGATATACCTAAAGGCTGATTATTCTCGTCAAGAATAACATTATCTGTCTCATCTTTCTCACCGAAACCTGCAGTTATAGCGGCCTTTATCACTTCCTTTTTATAATAGGGAGTTGATGCGGCAGGAACACAAATCTTGATATTATTGATGACATTTTCACTTGCAAAAGGAGATTTTTGAGCTACTTCATATATATGAGTCAGCAATTTAGCAGCCATGTCAGTTGGGGTGTACTGCTTCCCATCAATTTTATAATGCTCAACAAGCTTTGGGTCATTTAGCCATTCTTCATTCTGCATTAGAGACTTGAATGAAACAAAAACTTCCTTGGGTTTTGAAATGGCAAATCTTTTTGCAAGGCGACCAACTATAATTTCGTCAGTCTTCCTATCTACAAAACGTATTGCAGAAGGCATGGTTTGACTTCCTGGCTCTAGTTCAAGGAATGTTGCAATATTATCCTTGACAATTGCAGCGCAGGTATTTGTCGTACCAAGGTCTACACCAATTGTAATTTTACTCATAATTTTTAATATTTTATTCTACGCAATTTTTCAGCTATGCCAGCCTTAGAAACATTGTCTATTACATTTATATATTTCACATACTCTCCACTTTCAATCCAATTAAGCAATTCAGCTGCTCTCATTACAGTCCAAGGGTGAGAATTATCTGCAATAGAAATGAATTTGATAACTTTACTCATTGCATCATAATCCAACTGTTTGAACTCTGTTGCTTGTTGGATAAATGTCTGGTAATTCATATTATTGAATTCCTTAATGGGCATACCTGCCATCTTCATAAATGCACGAATGGCTGCATCTTTATTCTGACAACAGAGTAATCCTGCTCGGTCAGCAGTAAACTCAGACATTCTATCCCAATAGTATAATGCGTACTGCAATGGAGCGGCTGCTATACTACCAAACGGGATAGAATCAATACAAATGTTAATGACTTGCGCCATCATATGGTAGAGCATATGATTACTCTTAATGTGTCCGCATTCATGACCGATAATAAACATTATCTCATCGTCATCGCACAAATCAATAAGACCTGAGTTTAACACAATGATTGGATTCTCAGAGCCGACAGTAAATGCGTTTATACTATACCCCCATTCAATATACAACTCTGGAACTTTAGGTAAATCCAAGATCTGACAGGCATATTGTAAATACTCGTAAATTTTCGGATAGTTTTCGCTTGTTACCTTCAAGTTACTTCCAGTGTATTGTACTGTATAAATCTTCTCAATGGTATGCTTCGTAATAAAGTTACCAACAAGGTCAACACCTGGGGTGCTTTGCAATGCACTCAAAGCCTTTTGGTCAAATGGATGCTCATACTGTGAGTGGTCCAAACCTTTAAGTATTCTCTTATTCCTTATCATACAACATCTATATTATTATTGTTGCAATATGAATTGTTCCAATTGGTTGATTCTATTATTATACATCGGGTGTATATTACTCAACTCAAAATACTGTGCTATTTGATTTGTCTCTTTGATAGTCGTATTGCACAATTTTGAAAATAATGATTTAATGTGTGTTATACTTTTCGCACATATGAATCCTGCTCTATCGGCTGTATATTCAGCACATCTGTACCATTGGTTGAGGGGAACATCTATCAAGTCAGATACGATAGGACCAAGAATCTCCGATTTACTATTAAGATTATCCAATAGACCTTTAATCGTATGACACATCAGATTTTTCTGAAGAATATGTCCCAATTCGTGACCAATCATAAATTTTAGTTCACCATCAGATAAACTTATCATTGCTTTGCGGCTAATAAGAATGATTGGAGCACTATCGGTTCCAACACTTAATGCATTAATACCTTTGAGTTGATTCGTGACATATACTTCTGGGACTTCCTCAATATTCAAAGATTTATAGCAACTTTGAAGGATATTATAAAAATGAGGATAATTACTATTACTAACTAATTGCCCAGTGGATTTTATCTTCTGGATTTGCTCCTTGCAGTACTTGTCAGCAAACAACTGAAGGGACTTTCTAACCAAACCATTTGAGAGAATAGAATCCATGTAATTGTCACAAGGATATGCATACGGAAGAGGTGCATCTTTCTTTTGAGAAAGAAGTTTTGAAGTCTTTACAGATTCAACAATTTGCTCTGCCTTACTCTTCAGTTTATTATATCCTTCTGCAAAGGGCATATGTCGCTTAGTTTATTATAACATCAAAAACTTTCATGTGTGCAATCTATTTCTCCTGATGGGCTTCGTCTTGTACCTAATCCACATTCGCAACATTTCCAATAATTATATCCAAAAAAACTTTGTAGTTTAGTTAATCCTATTACATCATGTGCTATGCCTAGACCATGTAATACTGGGGTTATTATTGGATTTTCATCAGAATTAATGTTTTCGTATTTCATATTTAATGCGCACATTTCATGATACGAAATTTTAATATGTCTCGTATGTTTCCCACATTTTGGGCATAGAAAGGAATTTGTGTTACTCATTGTTTCCATTGTAATTTATTACTATTATACTATCTAATTCCTTACTCATTCTGCTTAATCTATCATACAATCCATTTGTCTTGGATAATTTTGATTTTTGCTTTGGAATGAATAAATTATTTTGTTCCGGTGCAAATGCCGCTGCTGAATATGCTATATCCGAGAATGATGCTTCATTCATCGGAATGCAATTTTCAGAAATCTCTAATTGTTCACCTAAATAATCAACTGTGTCATTATCCATTAAGCATAAGACTCGCTCATACTCTTCGGGATGCTCGCATAGATATTTTCTTACAAAGTTTCGCTCTTCTGCGGTTACAGTCCCTTCGACATAACAGGCAATCAGTTCATCACTTATTTTCATACCAGTCTTTTTTAATCTGTTCTACAATAGCTTTGACCTCCCTGAGAGCCCTTGCCTTATTCATATCTACATAGTGAGCATCAGGAACGACTATCTTGCCTTTATAGAAGGTTACTTTATTCTCTTTCTTTCTTTTAGCAACCATCATTTCCGCGATTTCCTTATGATTGTATCCTTCAAGCTCCTTGATGAGAATGAAGCGATAGTCATCATTTTCCAATCGATTGAGAGCCTCCATAAGCATCACCAGTTTCTGATTTTCAGGTTCTGGTTTAGGCTCAGGCAACGGTTTGTCTCCGCCATCTGTACCTTTAGAGCCGTCTTTACCCCCTAAACCTATCAATTCATCTCTCTTTTCGAGAAATAAATGTGATGCAACGGAGCAAAACCAAGTTCTAAATTTACACTTCCATTGGAACGACTTCAAAGGCTGCCAGTCTCCCTCCTTGCCCTTAAACTGTATGTACAGATAGTTGATCAAATCTTCAAGATAAGCCAACGAATCGTAATATCTCCATGCATAAAACTTCAAATCATCCTCGTATCTGTCATACAGCAGATAGAGCATAGCTTCTTCGTTTCCTGCAATTACAAGATCAACAATCTCCCTATCGCTCATATACTTGTATGATTTTTGCAGATTTACTTGCATTATACTTCTCTATTTAGCAGGTTAAACAGTTTTTTGCTATCCTGACGCAGGCATAGCCCAATCCATTAAGCCTTACAGCCACCATAGATGTTTTGTCATCAATATGGCTCACCATTCCTTCCAATCCTCTTAATGGACCTGACATTACACACACTTCATCGCCTACATCGATATCTTTCACTATCGTTACTTCCGAGTCGGCATTGTCAAGCATAAATCTTAGTCTGTCGATCTGATCGTCGGGAATAGGTGTTGCAAAACCTTTTTCGGCCTCCTTGGTTCCGGGAAGTGCCAACATCTTGTAAACATACGACTGATTTCGCAAAAAAGTCTCTTCATCAACTGTTACTTTTACAAATACGACCATTGGAATTACTATTCTGTCAATCTTTTTCCTACGGTCGCTCCAATTGTGTATCTCACTCTGGACAGGAACGTATGTATCGTAACCAAGTTTTGCTAATTTGTTAGATGTCCGCTTTTCGCAGTTCATCTTACACAAAATTGCTATCCAACGCTTCAATACGGCTTCGCCGTCGTTTGTCCCATCGACAAACGTTCCCCTCCTGATAACTTCATCACACCTATCCATAGCAATTTTTATTAGCAATAGATTATATAATTTTGAAATGCAAAAGTAAAGTTTATTTATAATAGCTTAAATTTGTGCTGACTTATAAAATAGTCATGCAACTATATATTACTAAATATCAATTAAAAAAACACTAACATGAATAATTTGAATTGCCAACAAACAAATGAGCCGGCATTACTGCAACAAAAATATCAAAAAAAAACAATAGATATTTCTATAAAAGACCTTATAGTAGGACGGCAAGAAAAACTGAGAGAACATACCAGAATGGTTGATTTATCGCTACTGAAAAACTTGGAAAATTTTTCAAAGAAAACTACTCTAAATGTAAAATCAATTGATACTGATTTTTGCTATAAGTTTGCTAACTATTTGGTAAACAAAACCGGTGTAAAAATAAGTACAGCCACCACCTATATGCAAAAACTACATGCTGTTTTGCAGGAAGCTGTTTATTCGGGATATATAAAAAGCAACCCTATGCCCCCTATAAAAAGATTGTTGCCAAAGTGTATATCACATCAAAAAGCCAACCTCAGCATACACGAAGTAGAACTACTAAGTAAATGCAATTGTCCTCACCTGATAACTAAGATGGCGTTTTTATTTTCGTGCTATACGGGGTTGAGACTATCTGATATCGAAACTCTTCAATGGAATAATATTCATAAAAGAAATGGCATATACATGTTGAACAAGATACAGGTTAAAACAAATACCGAAGTATCCATACCACTATGCCGACATGCCCTGCTTATTCTTAAACAAGTTCAGGATAAAAAGTTATCAAAGGGTGAAAATATATTTCCAATGTATTCTCGCACCACCATATATTCCGATCTAAAACAATGGGCAAAAAATGCCGGGATAGATAAGCACATAACATTCCATGTGTCAAGAATAACATTTGTAACCCTCTCGATATCGGCAGGAATGAATATGTATGTAATATCTAAGCTATGTGGACATAGCAACATAAAAACCACACAAGTATATGCACGAATGATAGACACCACTTATATAACCGCTATCAATATGTTCGAAAGCATATTCAAACATAAAAGAAGTAAACAAAAATATATTCAAAAAGTTGAATTATTGTTATAAAATCCTGCTAAAAATAGCATAAAGTGAAAAAAACAATACGATAAGAATATTGCAAATCAGAATATTACATCTATCTAAAAAATAAATTTTGCCAAATCAGAAATAAATTGTACTTTTGCATTTCAAAAGACAAACAAAGCTATATATCAATAGATTAAGTAATATTTTCATATTACAGATAACGATTAAACAACTAACGGTAATATCTAAAAATTGCACAGCTAAGGATTGGTAAAAATTCTACTTCGTAGAAGTTGCAATTAAGCCGACAAAGAGTAATGCCTCGGCATCAGCCACTACAAGCAACATCGACTAAGTCAACGGTACGCAAATCACCTACAAAGCAATTTTTAGGAATTGCGTTTGTGTCTCGCCTTTCGCCGACGAAGTTTCAAAATAAAACCCCTATCTTTTTCCTCGAATGGTTCTCTTACTGTGCCGGATATCAACCTCTAAATCACTCGACAACACCATTCTCTACCTCTTGGAAAGTTTTGCAAAGTTACGACCATTTTCTCAATCTACCAAATTTTTTTCGAAAAAAAAATCTCAGAAATTTTTGTTCGAAAACCATGTGGTTTGCAGGTCAAAAGTATCCGGTTTATGGGTCAAAACTCCCATGGTTTTAGGTCAAAACCATGGGAGTTACAGTGGCTAAACTGCGTGGTTACGCTAAAGCTACTCAAGACACAACGGACTACGGACAACAGTCGGGCGGTAGCCGGCTCATTGCTCACAGGTCTTTCGTAAACGAAGTTCAAAGGCTGTTGTCCGTTGACGGTTATCTCTAGTCCTTAAATCCAAAATTCGACATTGTCAGCCCCGCCTCACCACCGTATCCCCCCGTATTCCCCCTTATAGGGGAATACTTAAGGGGGATACTTGAGTGGTGGCGGACGGAGGTGCTGACAAGTCGCCGCTTTTGGCTACACCGGAATTACGGATTAACAGAACTACGGAATTTGGGAGGCTTCGCTGACTCATAACTCGCAGCTCATTGCTTAATGCTTACTACCCACAGCTCTCTAGTCTGCAAAACCTAGTTGAACCATAGGTAATTACAAGAAAAACAAGACAAAAAGGTAAAGTAGAAATTCGGATATTCGTATCTTTGCAAAACCAAACCGAAAAGTGCGTATACTGTTAATACGTTGAACGAAAAGACTTTTGCTGCTACCTCACCTCTCTTACATCCTCGCAAAAGTATTTCAATCAACAAAGACACCATGTGTACAACGGCAAGGGAAAGAGTTATTTGAAATGCTTTAAGGCAACTTATAAAATTTGCCTATAGGGAGAAACTTTCAATTACATTCCTCTCATTTCCATATAAATTTCAACATCTCCAAATACTAAAACCGACGTTTTGTAGTTTATATAGAGCTTAAAAATCTATTATCAATGAAAAGAATCGGATCCCTAATAATATTATTATCCACAATATGTGGCATAGTGTTTTCGCAAAACATAGGACTGGGCAAATGGCGCAGTCATTTCTCGTACGACAAATTATACAAGGTAATACCTGCCGACAACTACATATACGCACAAGGTGGCTTAGGACTCTTTTGCTACGACGACGACGAAAAGACAGTAAGCAAACACTCCAAAATAGAAGGTCTTAACGATGTGGATATAAAAACCGTGGCTTATGACACTGAGACCAAATGTTTGGCCATAGCCTACAAAAACTCCAATATCGACCTGATGATAAATGATGTGGTATACAATATTTCGGACATTAAGCGCAAAGAGATAAGTGGCGACAAGGCTATCTACAATATCAGCTTTGACAACAAAAAAGCCTACCTTGCCTGCGGTTTTGGAATAGTGGTGATAGACATAACCCGGAAAGAAATATTTGATGTATACTACCTTGGTCCCAATGGCACATATATCAAAATAAACGATATAGCTTTTACATCTAACGCCATTGTGGTAGCCACCGACGATGGTGTAATGCATATAGACAGGCAAAACCCCTTCCCCAACATAGCCGACAATTGGACTCACGACACTATTTCGGTGTTGGCTCACCAGCAAGTATGCGACCTACACGTGTTTAACAACAAGCTATTAGCCACCACACATCAAGGTGTCGACAGTTGCACCATATACACCCACGAAGGCGACGACCATTATATGCCATGGATAATAGGGAACATAAAATCCGTCGAAAGCACCAATAATGAAGTGATAGTGTCAGCCTATGACCGAGTGATGATTTACGACCGCAACCTACAACTCAAAGCCGAAGTAAAGGAAAGCAACACCTCGTGGTTTTCTATGGCCGCTATGCACGCTGCCCTCGACCGCCAAAACAAACTATGGATAGCCCACGAATGGGCCGGCATGGTTATCTTTCGCGACTACACAAAGAAAGGTATCGAAACACTTAAACCATCGGGACCACGAAGCGACGACATATACAATCTATCGCCCTACGGCAACGGAGTAATACTATCGCCCGGCAGTCGCAGAGGAGACTACTTTGTGGAAGCCAATGTGGCCACATACCAAAACAACGAGTGGACCAACCTCGACGGAAGCCAATGCAAAGATACCTCGTGGAACATACTTGATGTAATAATAGACCCTACCAACAATAACAGAATGCTTGCAACATCGTGGCGCAACGGAGTGATGGTGATAGAAAACAACAAAGCCATAGATTTATACAACGAAGAAAACACTTCCAATGCCTTATCGGCCTACACCGAAGGCAACTATCGCTCGCTGAGAGTGGGCGCTTGTGCTGCCGACGAATATAAAAACGTATGGTTTACCAACTCTTTAAAAGAAAATGGTTTGGTGGTACGTCGCAACGATGGCAGCTGGCAAGCTTTCAACACCCGTAATATGGTAACAGACGAAATATTCCGGATATTGGTGGACAGCATATACAACTATAAATGGTTTTATGGCGAAGGCAACCGCATATATGTACACGACGGCGAAGACCGTATGGCATACATAAACCCCAACAACGGCAGCAAACTGGAAACATCGAAGGTGAACTGCATAGTGCAAGACCACACCAACGAACTATGGATAGGAACCGACAAAGGCATAAAAGTGATATACAACACCTCGTCAGCATTCAAGAATGGAGGCAACGGCGAAATGTCGCCAATAACATGTAGCAACATATTATACAGCGAAAACGACATAGTGGAATACCTGCTTGCCTACGAAAGTGTAAGCTGTATAGCCGTAGATGGAGCCAACCGCAAATGGATTGGAACAGCATCGGGTGGCGTATTCCTCGTTTCGGAAAATGGATTGGAACAACTACAACATTTTTCGGAAAACAACAGCCCGTTGCCCTCCAACAAAATAGTGTCCATAGCCATATCGCCCGAAACCGGCGAAGTGTTTATAGGCACCGACAAAGGCCTGGTATCGTATAAAGGCACAGCCACCTACGCCACCTCGCAGCCAAGCCAAGAAATATATGCCTTCCCCAACCCGGTACGCCCCGAATACAATGGCAATATAGCCATAAAAGGATTTACCCGCAATGCCATAGTGCATATAACCGACGCAAGCGGCAAGGTAGTGTACAGCACCCAAGCCCATGGCGGACAAGCTATATGGAACGGCAAAACCAACCAAGGCATACGTGTGGCAACGGGAGTATACTACGTGTTCGCTTCCGACCAAAACGGCAAAAACACATCGGTGGCAAAAATATTATTTGTAAACTAACAACCTACCATGATAGCAAACACACAAGGTTTTGTATTGCGTACCATACCATACTCCGAAAGCAGTGTAATAGCCAAAATATTTACACAGCACAATGGATTGCAGTCTTTTATAATAAAAGGAGTACGCAGTGCAAAGGGGCGAAACAAACAAAACATGCTGCAACCACTATCATACATAGACTTTACGTTTTACCAAAACAGCAAAGCCGAAATAAAATACATAAAAGAAATAAAACCCGCCAAACAATGGCACTCCATACCTTTCGATTGCACAAAAACATCGATACTATTCTTTATGACCGAGCTGCTATACAAAACAGTACGCGAAGAAGAAGAAAACCACACCATGTTTGCCCATATACTCAACTCCGTTTCAGCACTCGACGAGCAAAACGAAGCACTCGCCAACTTCCCAATAACTTTTATGATATCTACAGCCAAGCAATTAGGCATAATACCACTCAACAACTACGACAACCAACACACCATATTCAGTATGCACGAAGGACGCTTTGTAAACGACAACCCTTTGGTTTACACCAAGCAGCAAACCTTACTCAACAAAGACACCAGTCTTGTGCTACACCTTTACTTATCCTCTGCATCACTCATTCCCACTCCCCCATTCGCGCTACGTATGGCAGTACTTACTGCTTTGTTGGACTACTACAAAATACATTTCAACGACCTCCACGATTTTCAATCGCACCTGATACTACATCAAGTACTGCAATAACAACTACCATAATTTAACATCGTATATGTGTTGCCTATAAGCAAAGGACTATAGGCGAACCGAAACAGACTGCTTTCGAGGCAGGAAATATATCCCTTCGAAAGCAATGGTCGGCAAACTTCGATTACTATAGTCGGCAAACTTCGATTAGCATAGTCGACAAAATACGAGAGCGATGGTTCGCTATCGCCGTGAGGGCGGTTCCCTCACGGCGTGAGGAGGGTGTCCTCAGGGCGTGAGGGAGGTCTCCTCACGCCGTAAGGAGACTATCGCAATCGAAGTTTATCGACTATCACTCTCGAACTCTTTCGACTATCGCTCTCGAAATTTATTGACCATCATTCTCGAACAAAATGTAAATTAACTGAAATACAAACACATAAAACCACAACAAAATGTCTATAGGATTTTAAAAGAACTGCGGCCTATCGGACAAAAATTCCACATTCCAAGCCTCTATCTTATCCAAAGCCACAACACTTTCGAAAACATATTAAGGCAACTTCTAAAAATTCCACGTTTCAGTAAAATAGAAGAATTCTTCTTTAAACTTTTGCGTGCAAAGCAATTTTTTGAAATTGCCTTAAACGATTTGGTTTCTGTTTATCCACAAACCTACTAATACTAAAACAAGATATTTATATCTATTCATTTGGTATTTTATTTCTTAATAAATATCTTTCTTAATTACCTGTACACGTTGTAAAACGATTTGTACACTGATTTATTTGAGACACCCAATAGTATTTACCATTATTCCACTTTATTTGAACAAACCCACTACTTACATCTACATCGTAAACTTTATATTCGCCTTCAATATCATCCATGCTTATAGTAACAAACTCACTACTTACATTCGGCATTTCATATAAATGTATCTTTTTGTCGCTATGACAAGTTAACCATACACCGGTATTTTCTAATTGTATCCATCCTGCTACATATTGACCTTTTACACCCTCAAATTCCATTTCTACAAAATAAAATCCATTTTCTTTTTTTCTAATAGTAATACCTCACCATAGTTCATATTCAGAATAATCCGACACTTTTGCCACTATTTTTCCATCGGTAGCAGTGGTATCATAAACTGTTATACTTTTATTATCAAGAATAAACAAACTTATCGGATAAAGTAAAGATGTTTGAGAAACAGCACCCAATGGTGCTACAATGCTCAATATAAGAATTATTTTCCTCATTGCTCTACCATTTATTTGTTTAAATCCGTCCTAATATCCCAATTTGTATTTAGCTTGATTAAATCCTCTACTGTAAAAGATTCAACTGTGTTATCATCTTTCCATAATGTTACAACCATATCTTCATATTCGGCATCAAAATATATTGTTAAAGACTCATCAACCTCGCTATATTCAATGCTATTAATCTCTAATGTCTTGGAAACAAAATCATCAGCATACAAAAACTTTACTGTATAGTTTTTACCACGTTGTATGGTTGTTGAAATTTGAGAACTTGCCAAAACAGAATATGTATGCAGTATTGCAGAAGTATTCAGCCAAGAGTCTATATCATGTACCGATTTCGAATTGATATAAAATTGCCGTGGTTTAAGAAAATCATCTTCCGTCTTCGAATCTATTCTTATTAAATGTAGTGTATCATTGCCTTGTGTAAGACACATTCTATGCCCAAATATCAATTCATGTGGCAATGTATAGGTAAACAAAATAGAATCGCTATTGCTTAATTCCTCTATCAAAACGGCATTATAATCATACAAACAATTGTGTGAAACAATAATCGTATCGTTGTTGTGAGTATACTTTCCGATATATCCAAATTTCCTCGAAAAACATTCATCACTATTATGCAAAAACATAATACTATCGCCTATTATAACACACCTATTATAGTACTGATTTTCATTACTTGCAGCAACATATATTCCATTTGGTATTTGTGCACATAGCGATGTGGTATCACACAACATAATCAAACATACAATTAAAATTTTCTTCATACTACTACCATCTATATATTAATAATTTTCATATTGTATTATAAAGGTTAAACTACTTATACTACCGATGTTCTCTTTTGCTATACTCGTAACCACTTGTTAGTCTTATAACGTTTCTTTCGTTATTTTATTTTCTTATTTTATAATTTGCAAGAATATACATTCTAAACTTTCTTGGTCCGGAGAATCTTATTTAGTCATATCCCTCTATAAAAGAATTTGAGAATATTTACTTCTTTTATAGTACATTTTCGACTAAAAGAATAGTCTATTTCTGTGTTTGGCTTTAAATATCCATACTTTTCCCGCCAATCTACATCTATAACAGCCCCACCTAAGCCATAACCCTCATACATAAGCTCTCCCTTCATTGAATATAATCCAAGAAATTCATTGGCTACACCACATTTGTTTTCGCTTCCATCTGCCATAAAGAAAAATGTATCGCCATCTTGCTGAACCGACAATCCAATTACCGGAATAGTTTGGTATAATAATCTTTTGCCATTGGTTGTATAAGCATATTTCTTGGGAATATTTACACTCTTACAATACTTCATAATACCGTTTTTGTAAACAGCAATTTTCTGTTCTCGTATAATCGGGTATATAGGCACTGCCAAACTATCATTCCATTCCAACGTATCTTTGTAAATAACGGTCAGCAAACACAGTCTAATATCATCTTGTTCAATATTAGCATAAATAGTGTCATACAAATTACCTTCAACTTTAGTTACCTGTGCCAAAATATTAGTGGTAAAAACAACAAAGCCAAAGCATATTATAATTATCTTTTTCATTTCTTCAGTAATTGTCCTATTGGTGTTGCTATCATTGAAATATTTGACATATTAGTTAAAACACATCTCTCGTCTATAACAGATTTGAAATTTTCTTTCCAATCTGATTTATCGGTCACAATGGATATTTGCTGTCGCCATACATCTATTAAAGTCATAATTATAGTTTTATTGTATTAAAGGCAACTTCTAAAAATTCCACGTTTCAGTAAAATAGAAGAATTCTTCTTTAAACTTTTGCGTGCTTTACGTTTTTTGCCGAAATCTTTCTATTTCTTTTTCAATCGCATAGCCCGCTATGCTCAATCAAAAGAAAGTAGAAATCTTTTTAGCAAAATTCCGTAAATCACTTGCAAAGCAATTTTTAGAAATTGCCTATAAATAATTTGTTCATTCGATTTTTCACAACATACTCCAAACACCGATTTATATGCATCGGCTTTGGTCTGTGAATCGCCCACCCCTTCTATAATCTCTATCTTTTGCATCAGTTCCAAATTCTTAAGGTTTTCGCCAATAGCTACTGCACTTGTTGTGGTTGAACTACTTGTATTGTAGGCGGTTGGCTTTGGCGGCGTTCTCTTTCGCTATACTTACAGCCATTGGCATTGATAAAGTGCTGTATTCCTTCGGGGTTGAGTTTCTTGTCTTTGATTAAATTCCAACGTGCAATCAGTTTAGCAACGGTTTCTTCTTTAAGTATCAATGGTGAATCTATTTCTGCTACATCTTGGTAGCCATTAAACGAGAACACCAAATAAACCACCGGCACCCCATTAGGGCGTTGTGGGGTGGTCTTGTCCTTATCGGTAAAGCTCTGCTGCGTAATAGTAATAAGCAAGTCGTTGTTCTCGTTGCTTATAAAAAACTGACAAGTGGTGCTCAACAGCTTGCAGCCTTCCTTTTCTATGTATGCCAAAGTGTCGCCGTTTACTATCATTTCGCCGTCTTTACCTACGGTTACTTTTTGTCTTTGTGCAAAGCCTGCCATGCTTATAGCCAACAGCATTGCAATTGTTAGTGCTTTTTTCATGATATTTTATTTTTAATAATTTAATCTACAGCAGTATATTCAAAAAGTTCTTTCCATCTTGTAACATGTCCATTTAAAGTGAGTGTTCGAGTAATCAATACACATGTCAAACGTTCTTCTTTATCGTAAACAAAGGTTCTGTCTATTATATATTCCCTCATAACAAATCTATCGGATACCAATTTGCCTTTTATTGTAGTGTACATAAAGAATTTAAATTGACACTCAACAGGTACGCCATATTTAAGAAAAGAATGTCCTACATCTTTATCGCATCTTGTATACATTGTATAAGACGGAATACTATCTACCGAACTTACTGTCCTTATGCGACCACTTTCCCATACAACTAACTCCATTATTGTATCTGCAAAAATTGTATCCATAGTCATTGGACTATGAAATAAGTATTCATACGGAGTCTCATACATAGAGATTACGCCATATTTATCATTTTCGAACAATGTCGAATTTCTTTTAGTAATATCTTGAACAAATGAATTATTATGTTTTGATATGTATTCAATCAAAGCGTTGTTGTCGAGATATTTTATCGATTTTTCAGTTTTATCAATTTCATATAGCTTTTTCGTATCCGAAAAGAGCAGAATTTTACTAGAGATATCAATCCAAGGATGATATACCCAATCATTACTCCACCAACTTGACATTACTGTTTTATTATACTCTATCTTAACATTTTGAGCATTGCATAAAGAAAAAAGCAGTATAGCAAATACTAATAGTATTATATTATTTTTCATCTTTATCTTTTTTTCATTTCATTTATTTTCTCTAAGACCTTCTATGTTCCCTGATTAGTTATAAAATGTCTACTATAATATTTTGCATTTAATAGTTAGTCTATAACTGTATATTCAAAAAGTTCTTTCCATCTTGTAACAAATCCATTTAAAGTGAGTGTTCGAGTAGTCAATACACATGTTAAACGTTCTTCTTCATCGTAAACAAAGGTTCTGTCTATTATATATTCCTTCATAACAAATCTGTCGGAAACCAATTTACCTTTTATTGTAGTGTACATAAAGAATTTAAATTGGCACTCAGCAAGTATGCCATATTTAAGGAAAGAATGTCCTACATCTTTATCGCATCTTGTATACATTGTGTAAGACGGAATACTATCTACCGGACTTAATGCCCACATGTGACCACTTTCCCATTCAACAAACTCCATTATTGTATCTACAAAAATTGTATCCATAGTCATTGGACTATGAAATAAATATTCATACGGAGTCTCATACATAGAGATTACGCCATATTTATCATTTTCGAACAACGTCGAATTTCTTTTAGTAATATCGTGAACAAATATAGTATTATGTTTTAATATGGATTTGATAAGGGGGGTGTTGTCGAGATATTTATATTTTATCAATTTTTCATTTTTATCAATACCATATAGCTTTTTCTTATCCGAAAATAGTATAATTTTACTCTCCAAGGTGTCAATATAAGGATGATATACCCAATTATTATTCCAGCTATCTCTCATTATCATTTTATTATACTTTATTTTCACATTTTGAGCATTGCATAAAGAAAAAAGCAATGACGCAAATACTAATAATATATTATTTTTCATCTTTATCTTTTTTATTTCCTTTACTATTCCAAAAAAATTGTTTTACAATACTTTATTGTGTTAATTTGTTTCCTGTTTCTTAATTTCCTGTACATCCAGTAATATGGTTTGTACATTGATTTTTAGGTCTAAGCCAATATTCTTTATTATCCAACCAAAGTATTTTTACCCATTTGCTTTCCAAATCCACATCCACTACTCGTACTGTGCCGGTATCTTCATTATCCCACCATTCTCTCCAACTAAAAGAAAGAGCTGCCTTTGTTGCATTAATGCTATCATACAATTCTACATATTCGCCATAGTGTACATGTGTATATACAGCCAAATTATCCTTGTATATCCAACCCGTAAAATAAGTAATGTCCATCAAACCGTAATATCCATTTTCCAATAAAGCTTCTTCAATTCTCCAAACTTCAACCTTAAGCATATTATCAATATTCTCGTATACTGTCAGATTCCACCACATAGCATCCGCAGAGTCTGCAGGAGGATTTAAAGTATGTATTATTTGTTTGTTCTCACCAATGGTATCGTAGATATATGTATATTGGTATTCTGAAAATAATATTAATTCCATATTCTCAGGAATATACTCCGGTCTTTGCTCATGGGGTTGCTCTTGCGAATAACCACTGTTTATCCACAAACCTACTAATACTAAAACAATATATTTATATCTATTCATTTGGTATTTTATTTCTTAATTACCTGTACATCCAGTATAATGATCTGTACATTGATTTTTGGGCCTAAGGCAGTATCACTCTTGAAATATAGGATATTTTGTAGGGCAAACTACTTGAGGACATACATATTGCTCGAATGAATCTAGTATTTTTCTAATATCTTTATAAGGAATATTACAAAAAAGAAATAGGGCACAAAATCTTTTAGCTAAATATATTACATCTTCAGATTCAATTAAAGGGTTATTCCCATCATCTGCTCGAAAGGTATTTAAACAAAACTCAAAATCATCTTCAGGAAATTCCGACATAGTTTTGGCTCGACATTGTCTCATCATTATATATCCTGTCGTATCAACAAAAAAAATAGTTTTATACCCCCCCATAGCATTCACCGCATTTGTCACATATAATGGAAGTTCAATACGGAATCCTGCTGATATATAACGCGTACCTTCCATTTCACTAATTCCCGGCTTATTTACATATACATAACAACTATCTTTGCGTACAAATCTTTTATCAATAATAGTGTAATACTCATAGTCATTCAAAATGCTATCAACTCGTTGTCGATGTTGTGCATATAGCGATGTAGCACTACACAACATAATTAAACATACAATTAAAATTTTCTTCATAATACTATTTCTATATTCTTCTGAATTTTCACGTCTGACAAGTTTACCTTTTGTATTATAATAGTATATACCTCGTTGTTGTTCCTGTTCTATTGCATCACTATTATTTGCAACGTTTCTTGTATCACTAATAGAATTCCACTGTCTTTTTCAATATTCTATTGTATCCATATCTATTAAATTTAAGTTTGGACGATTTATTTTTAATATTGCTTATTTTTATTCTTCCCTTTCAGAGTCGCACCAAAAAAACTCTACACACCTATATATCTTTAAAGATTCGAGAATCTTTTTTATATCGTCGAGTGGAATATTACAAAAAGTCAACAATGCACAATCCTTTCTAGCAACGTATATATCTCTAAAATATCTATATGGAGCATTTTTTATTCTATAATATGGATCTCTATGAAATTGATATAAATCCAATAAAAATGTAGTATCCCTCGGCAAAATAGTATCTTTCTTTTCATCTATCGATTTTATTGTTACATATTTGGTTGAGTCAACAAAAAAAATATAATGCGAAGTATGGATATCTACAGCCACTACTCTTGTTAAATACAATGGAAGTTCTATTGAATAATGCATTATTCTATAACATTCATTATCTCGTCCTGAAATAAATGGATAATTTTCGACCCTCAAAGTATCATTACTTATAAATTTACTAAGAAATCCATAACCATCCAACTCCTCTACTGTAAAAACTTCCAACGGGTCTACTGTAAAAAATTGTTGTGCATATAGCGATGTAGCACTACACAACATAATCAAACATACAATTAAAATTTTCTTCATACTAATATTATATGCTTATTTATTATTATTTTTAATGTATCACTTGTATTGTAGGCGGTTGGCTTTGGCGGCGTTCTCTTTCGCTATACTTACAACCATTGGCATTGATAAAGTGCTGTACTCCTTCGGGATTGAGCTCCTTGTCTTTTATTAAATTCCAACGTGTAATCAGTTTGGCAACGGTTTCTTCTTTTAACGTGAATGGCGATTCTATTTCTGCTACATCTTGGTAGCCATTAAACGAGAACACCAAATAAACCACCGGTACCCCATTAGGGCGTTGTGGGGTGGTCTTGTCTTTATCGGTAAAGCTCTGCTGCGTAATGGTTATAAGCAAATCGTTGTTTTCGTTGCTTATAAAAAACTGACAAGTGGTGCTCAACAACTTGCAACCTTCTTTTTCTATGTATGCCAAAGTGTCGCCGTTTACTATCATTTCGCCGTCTTTACCTACGGTTACTTTTTGCCTTTGTGCAAAGCCTGCCATACTTATAGTCAACAGCATTGCAATTGTTAGTGCTTTTTTCATGATATTTGAATTTAACTGAAATGATTAACGTAGTTTAGCATAACATTATTGTATATCAAGTGCAGAAACTTCTACTTTTTAACAAAATAGTTTCTACAACCCCTCATCAAAAAGATGCGTCTACACTTCGTATCGCATACCGTCGCAGGCTGCTATGGTGTTTGGGAATATGGTTTGAGCTTCCATCACCAGGCTGTCCACTTCGCTGTAGCGTGCCGAAAAGTGAGTAAGCATAAGCCTTTTGGCGTTGGCACTGACAGCTGCTGTGGCTGCCGACAAGGTGGTGCCATGTAGTTTTTCTTCGGCAATGGCAGTTAGCGATTTGTCGAAAGTGCAGTCGAAGCAAAGCAAATCCACGTCTTTGATGTATGGCAACAGGGTGTCGGAGTACAATGTATCGCAGCAATAGGCATACTTTTTAGTAGGCTTTCGCGGTTTGGTAAGCTGTGCATTAGGCACCACAGTGCCATCGGCAAGAATGTGGTCGTGGCCGTTTTTTATCCTCATCATATCGTCGAAGGCAAGGTTGTAGTCGTCTTTTACGCCACGCTTCAGGTTCAGCAGTTGCTGTTGTTCTTCCACCAAAAAGCCGTATGTGGGCACCGAATGAATAAGAGGGAAAGCCGTTACCTTACATTTGTTATTTTCCAATAGCACCATAGGGTCGTTGCCCTCTATCTCAAAATAGTTGATATCGTAGCCCAACGATGCACCTGTGGCCACCAGCAAATTGTCGAGCAGTTGGCGTATACCCTTTGGAGCATATATATTCACCGGTTCCACCCTTGTGCATAAGTGCATCGACGACAGCAATCCCGGCAAGCCGAAAAGGTGGTCGCCATGCAGGTGCGATATAAATATATGGCTTATGCTTTGCATCTTTATCCTGCAACGACGTATTTGGTTTTGAGCACCCTCGCCGCAGTCTATAAGCATCTTGAAGCCTTCTATGTTCACCACCTGAGCCGAACACTGCCTCATGGCAGTGGGCAGTGCTGCACTGCTTCCCAATACCGTTACCGTAAAGTCCATAGTTTATAAGGTGTTAAAGTATATCAGTTCGCCGGTATTTTCGTCAAACACTGCTTCCAAATCGGTATGAGGCAGCTCCATTACGGGACCATATTGTGCCACCTTCACCTCGTGCTGATAGGTAAAATGCGGCGTTATCAAACTCACCGTTACCAATTCCGGCACACGATAGCGGAAGCCTTTGGAGGCATGGCGGCGTTTCGACGAATATTTAAAGTATGTTTTGGGTTTTTGTTTCAAAAACTTGTTTACCACATACATCTCGTTTTCGCACCTTAGGTTGCAATATATAATATCGGCATCCACCACCGTAGAGTCCACCACGCCCTTATCGTCGGCAAAGCGGAACAGCTCCACCGTTTGGTCGTCCACTATCACCTGCGATAGGTCAGGCTCTACATAAAACACCTCTTTGTATGTAGTTTTCACTCCCACAAATAGTTGCATATACTTCTGTTCCTGTTCTTCCAATCGGCGGTATATCTCGCTTATCGTCTTCGAGTCGTATTCCGATTCGTATTCGCCGTATAGTATCTCCCTCTTTTTGGTGCGTATATCCATTATTATTTTAGCGGCAGCCTTAGCCCTGTCGTGTAGCGACACCGACGACGATTCCGACGCTGTTCGCTTAGGTTCCGCCATTGTACTGTCGCCTTCGTCCTCCTCGTCATAGTCATCGTCTTCATCGTTGAGGTGCACAGGCTCGTACAGCAAATCGGTAAGGTTTATTTTTGACACCTTATCGGTTTTGTTTATAGGCTGTGTGGGTTCGGAAGGCTGTTCTATATAGGAGTTTATTGATTGCAACAACCCGTTTCGTGTAAGCTGCACCGAAATATCGGAGCCGTTTGGCTCTATGTAATAATATGCTTCGGGGTCGGGCTTGTTTATGGCCGTTATAGCCACATTGGTTATCTTGTGCATAGCCCCTTCGTCGTCGTCGAGCACTATACCCAACATCTCTTCGGCATATTGGGCATAAGGGCTGGCATCATAGTCGGTTTTTTCTACCATTACATCTACCCTCACCACCGTTTTGGGCAAGGCATACAACACACCGCCGGACATATTCTTGTCGGCAGCTATCTTGGTGGAATACACCGAATAAGAACTACACGACGACACCACTGCCGCCACACACCACAATGCAATCCACAAATATATCTTACGTTTTGTCATAACAATACTTATTATTTACGTTTACGAATAATGAACAATCCCAAGCAGGTCAGCAAGCCGTTGAGCAATATTATCTCGAACCCGAATTGGTAGCCCCACAGCCACTCTTGCGAGTTTAGCTTTAATATATAACAAATCACCGGCGAAAGTATAGCCACCACCGGCACATATTTGTCTTTCACCCTATAGTTGGTAAACAATCCAAAGGCATACAACCCCAGCAAAGGTCCGTATGTATAACCTGCCACATCGAATATGGTATCGATAAGCGACTGATTGTGGAACGGCTTGAAAGCAATAATGATAAGCAAATACAGCACCGCAAACGAAATATGTATCATTTTGCGGAAACGCACCTTTTGCTGCTCAGTATAGCGTTGGCTTTGGTCGAGGTGTATAAAGTCGTAGTAGAAAGTAGTGGTAAGAGCCGTCAGCGTACCATCGGCGCTGGAGTAGCCTGCTGCCACCAAACCTATAACAAACACCACACCGGTAAAAAAGCTGAGCGAGAAAGCCACCGAAGGAAATATCTTGTCGTTGACCACCACACCGGCTTCGTTTACCGGAAGGGCAAAGCCCGTTTGCTGTGCATAATATACCAACGCACCACCCAAAAACAAAAACAACACATTAACCACCACCAGCGAAAGGCTGAAAGTTATCATGTTCTTTTGAGCATCTTTGAGCGTTTTGCACGTAAGGTTCTTTTGCATCATATCCTGATCCAAACCCGTCATGGTGATGGTGATAAACGCACCACTGAGTATCTGTTTGAGGTAAAACTTATTGCTATGCCAATCGGTGTCGAACACACGAGTGCTGCCACTATCGACCAGCTGCGACACCAATCCCACAAACGATATATCCAAATCGCGAAGAATAAACACCAATGTTACCACCGCTGCCAACAGCAGAAAAGTGGTTTGCAAGGTATCGGTCCATATCACCGTTTTGATACCGCCACGGAAAGTATACATCAATATGATGACAATAAACACCAACGCCGGTATCCAAAAGGGCACGCCCCATGTTTTGAACATAAACTCGTATAGCACAAACACCACCAGATACATACGCAATGCCGAACCCAACAAACGAGAGATTATAAAGAACAACGACCCTGTACGCTCCGACACATTGCCTATTCTTTGCCCCAAATAAGAGTATATCGAAGTAAGATTCAGCTTATAATACAAAGGCAACAAAACGTATGCAATGACCAAATAGCCCAATATATAGCCCAACACCAACGGCAGATAGGTAAACTGCCCGCTATACACACCACCCGGCACCGACATAAAGGTAACACCCGAAAGGCTGGCACCTATCATACCGTAAGCCACCACATACCAAGGCGACTTGCGGTTGCCCCGAAAATAAGTATCGTTGGACGCTTTGCGCGAGGTAAGCCATGTTATCAAAAACAACAGCATGGTATACACCACAAAGCACGTTAGAATAATCGTAGACATAACTGTTTTATTTTTTACAAGTTGACCTATATATAATATATCGTTATCTATGTGTTTATCAACCACAAAGGCAAACAAACGACAAACAGACGCTTTTGCAAAGATAAGACTTTTAAACTATACACGAAAATAAGTGTTGAAATAATATTCAAAAAAAGAACAAAAAGGCACTTTGGCGACAACCAAAAAGTGAAAGAAAGCACATTTTAGGCACGCCATTAAGGCAATCTTAATAATCTGATACCAATACATATAAGCATCAAAGATGAAAATATCTACACTAAAAGCCCACATAATCGCAAAAATATGCGTATATTTGCAAAAAAATTAACTCATACATTAAAATACAATATTATGGCATTAGCAGTAAACGATACAAATTTTGAAGAACTTGTCATGAAAGCCGACAAGCCTGTATTATTGGACTTTGGAGCCACATGGTGTGGACCTTGCAAAGCATTAAGCCCAATTATCGACGAGATAGCTACAGAATACGAAGGACGTGCTGTAGTGGCTAAAGTAGACGTAGAAGAAAGCCCTGCACTATCGGGCGCATTCAAAATACGCAACGTACCCACAGTGCTTTTTATCGTAAACGGCGAAGTAAAAGACAAATCGGTAGGTGCTGTTCCTAAAGCCAAACTTACCGAAAAATTAGACGCTCTTTTATAATGACAAGTAAAAACGCATAACAAGAAGTCGGTGTAACAGCGACAATGAATGCTTAGCCATAGCAGCATTGCCACTAAAAAAAGCACATCGACTTCTTTGTTTGTCAATCACCAACCCCCTACAACCCGTAATGCCCACACTGCAAAAAGACAATATCGAAGTATACAAATCGCTCGAACTATCGGCACGACAGATAGTAGAAGGCTTTATTACCGGACTTCACAAAAGCCCGTTTCATGGCTTTTCGGTAGAATTTTCGGAGCATCGGCTATACAACTCAGGCGAATCGACACGCAATATAGATTGGAAACTATATGGCAGAACCGATAAATTGTTCGTAAAACGATACGAAGAAGAAACCAACCTGCGGTGCCAATTGGTGATAGACAACTCGTTGTCCATGTACTTTCCCACCACCGAAACGCCATCTTTCGAACACCCAAACAAAATAACTTTTGCAGCATACGCAGCAGCAGTACTCATCGAACTGCTGAAAAAACAACGCGATGCTTTCGGCATAACACTATTCTCCGACAAGATAGACCTGCAAACCGAATGCCGCTCAAGTTCGGTACATCAAAAATATATGTACCAAATACTCGACAATCTGCTACAACCCTTTAAGCCACAAAACAACAGTAACAGCAAAACCTCGATAGCCGAACCCTTGCACCTTATAGCCGAAAAAATGAAACGCCGCTCAATGATAGTGATATTCACCGACGGCTGGGTAGGCCCGCAAGAACAAGACAAAGTGTTTGACGCACTGCGACACCTAAAACACTGCAAACACGAGGTAATACTATTCCACATCTTTGACCAAGACAAAGAAATAAACCTCAACTATGGCAACCAACCATATCACTTTATAGATATGGAAACCAACGCAAGCGTGAAGATACACCCTTCCGAAATAATGCAACAATACAAAGCAATGGTAGCCACCCAAACAGCCACCATGAAACAACGTGCCATACAATACAAGGTGGACTACATACCGGTGAACATCAACCTTGGCTTTCACCAAGTGCTACAGCCCTACCTTATAAAACGCAACAGAATGGTGTAAAATCCACTACCACGTTATTCCTTTTTCAACACATACACCTTATAGTGCTTTCTTCCCATGGCAGATATACCCGAATCAGGGTCGGTAGCAAACTTTTCCAGTTCGCGATAGGCCGACGAGTATGTCATTTTTATCATATTGGCATACGACTGAACATCTATACTTCCATGTTTTGACAGATAGTCTTTCAGCTTTTGCAAACGCTCCTCTTTGCCATAAGGCGACTTTTGCAAACGTTTTGTTTTTCCTCTCTCTAAGGTGCAAGCTCTGTTCACTTCTCTCAAGAAGTCTTTATCCACCCTGAAATTTATACCCGTAACCTCCAAGCTGGTGGCATTGCGTTTGGTGCCTCCTTCTTCTATATCCTCTACTTCGCGTCCCTTTTTAGGTCCTATTTTCAGGCTCACCTGCCCCAACCCCTCTATGCTGACATTGTAGCCAATACTTAAAAAGTAGGTTACCGTCGATGAAAGCTGAGCCAACACAGCCTTGGCCATAGCCTTAGACACTCCTAAACCCATACCTGCCATATAATCGACAAGCCTGTCCGAATCAATAAGACCCACAGTGTCCACCTTATAATATGCCTTTGTAGTTCCAACCTTATCAAGGTCAGGCATTTCTCGCTTTGTATACTTTATCATAATAGTTCAATATTTATTTGTTTTGACATCAATATTCAAAAAAATCCGCAGATATATTTACAAACTAACGTTTTGATATAAGAAAAATTGTTTACCCCTATTCAAAAAAGTATTTTCAAGGCTTGAAAGTATATTTTCATGACATGAAAGTATATTTTCAAGCCTTGAAAGTATATTTTCAAAGCTTGAAAATAGTTTTATCTATAAGTCTACGAAGTTTATTGAATATGTCTACAAAATTTATTGAATATGTCAGTGAAGTTTATTGAATATGTCTACGACAATAGAAGGTCGAGTCAATGCCACAGCAGACACAAGAAACAACACTCTCCGATATAGCAGATTAAATATCAAAACATTAGAGCAATACCAAAAAATATCGGCAAAATAGCTTTGCCAAATGAAGAAATATTAGTAATTTTGCACCGTCAAACCACGAGTTAGGTTTGATAAAAGAAAGCGCATTTTCGCTTTATTCCGAGCCTGTGATCTTCGACACTCACTAGTAGTAAATGGAATAAGCTGAAGATGATGGCTCACTTTGGTATGAATCGTTCAATCAACGACACATCCTTAGTGGGGCTATTCATCTACCTTATTCATTATTTATTACAGGGAGTCGAAGCCCTACAGGCAGAATTTGGTGTGATGGGTCGGCTCCACTTTCTTTTTTATACATCTGTTTAATCTGCTTGAGCCTGCGGAACGTAAAAACTTTATAGTAATAATGAAAAGTTTAAAGTATTTTTTTGCAGCCGTGTCGTTCATGTTTATATGTTCGATAAGCCAAGCACAACGCATTGCCGTTGTAGACTTCAATGCCGGTGCCGGCATATCGCAAGCCGATGTAGAAGGCATGTCGGCAATCTTCAACACCTACTTTTCGCCCAAAGGCTACACCCTTGTAGAGCGTACACAAATAGACCGCGTTATAGATGAACAAGGTTTCCAACGTGGACGCTTCACCCAAAAACAAATGGTTCGCATAGGCGAAATACTAAATGTGGCAAAAGTTGTTGTGGGTGATATATCCATAGTAATGGGCGAATACAACGTAGACGTGCGTGTGATAAACGTTCAATCGGGTACTATTGCCGCCAAAGACGGTATGACATGGGACAAAAACAGCTCCTACCGCGAAATGATGAAGCAACTGGCCGAACGCCTCGCCGACCAAATAGCAATACTTCCGGTAGAAAGAGAACCCGAAAAACCTGTAAAAATACAATCACCCTTGCACCGCGAAACAGGTGGGTATCTAAGTATTGCTACCGGTATCCCTATGTATGCTTCTGTTGCTTACAAACACTATATAACTCCGAGTTTTTCGTTAGGTGGTGGTGTTGGTATTTCTGGCATTGGATATAAGAAAGATTATTGGCATTGGTCTTATTCGGATAAAATTTGGACTCATGAGAGTTCTAATCTTGGTCGTAGTAATACCTGCATTCCAATATTTGCAGAAATAGAGCTTAGAACACCACGTAATGACTGGAGTGTGTTTGTCAATATTAAATTAGGCGTAAATATTTACACAGGAAAAAGAGAAGATCAATACTATGATTATTACGATGGACATTATCGTAACTATGTTGATTATTCTTATAAATGGTTTTATGCTTCAATGGCTATAGGAGCAAGCTACAAAAATCTCAATTTAGGAATAGGTCTTGGCGATCATTCTTACTATTATCGTATAGAAGAGCATCTAAGCATCTTTCTATCCTACGACATACCAATCAAAAGTATAAAGAAAGCATTATTCTAAAACAATATCGCCAATAAAAGAACACCCCCTACATATCTTTGTCCGATATGCAGGGGGCTTTGTGTTTATGCAGAAGCTAAAATATTATCGCATGCGGCGTATGGAAGATAGAGTATGAGTGTAGCATTGTAGCGAAGTGTTGTAGATACCATGGGTATCCAAAGTGTCAATCCTTACACAACCCGATGCATGTATTATGCAACCACATCCTGCAAATATACCCACATGTATTATGCGGCCATCGGCGTTGTGGAAGAAACACAAGTCGCCCGGCTGCATATCAGCGAAGTCATCAACGGCACAACCTTGTGTGGCTTGCTGCGAAGCATCGCGTAATAGCTTTATGCCACAGACCTTAAACACCGTTTGCGTAAAGCCCGAACAGTCGACACCCATACACGTTTTGCCACCCCAAAGGTAAGGCACACCAAGCCACTTGGAGGCAATCTCCAATAAAGATTTCACTCCCTTCGCCTTACACTTTGGCACATCGTGCTCTATATTCGGCCCTTTCAACAGCGACACACCTACATTTGGCAACCTCGAACCCATAGGCAAGAACACATCCGTACCGTCCACACGTACTGTTGCAAGCAACGAATCAGACACTATATCCCAATAGTCTTTCACTTTGCTGTAATCATCTTCACCAAGTAAATATATCTGTTTGTTATCCACCCAACCGCGGTAACCATCGTAGTCTGCAACAATAAACGACCACTTCTCACCCTGGTGTTCTACCACAAAGGTATCGCCAAACAGCAGTTGCGACACCATCTCGGCCCTATCCGTAGCCTCGGCACGCATAGGCACTGCGGGCAAACTGCAAAAACCATACATCATAACAACACCTTATATTTGATTCAACTCTATGGCCTTCACCACACGATCTATCAGGTTATCCTTCTTGTTGTTCACCGGATCAAATTCAGCTTTGAGGTCGTAGCCAAACACTTTGGCAAACGCCTGATAAAAGAAAGCCCTGAAACTACCACGCAATTCCTTTACCAAAGTATATGACGAACTACCGGTTTCCCTATCAACCAACTTGATTAGTAAATTGCCTTGCGAGAAGGTTAGCTTCTTAAGTTTTTCGGCATACTCTTGTTCTATCTCCTTTTCGGCAGTTTTCATAAAAGCCTTACGCTCACGCTCCGGCATCTCAAGCATACGATTATTAAGCTCATAGAGTTTGTTTTTTGCCATCTTGGCATAAGGTAGCACTATCTTGGCATTGCGTATCAACTTCTTATTCTTTCGTATCTCTTCGGGAGTAAGCAAATTCCCCGACGATATAATTCTCACCTCTTTTAGCGTTATACATGGTATGGTATCGTTGTTTTCAAGCACCACTGCCCTACACACTATACGTGGTTTTGCAAAAAACTTTTGAGCATACATATCGATATTTGCCATACAAAACAGCATACAAACCACAAAATAAATACTATATCTTTTACTTTTCATATTGTCATATTTATATTGTTATCATTGATAAATAAGTAATAATATAACCACAAAAGAGAAAAATTATTATACAGAAAGAGAAAAATTATCGAGAGAAAGAATATAATATAATATACTATCCAAAATTCGCCAACAAGATAGTAATTCAAAGGAATACTCTATATAACAACACGAAACAAAAACATCAACACAATTCAACAAAAAAAACGATGAAATTTGGGAAAATTTGCAAGAAGAAAGCTTAAAAAGAGGTCATAATAAAGAGTATTTTCGAGATTGGAGAAAAATATTTTCAAGAACAAAAAGACTGAATTTAAACATAATACAAATACAAGATAAAAATAAATCGAAATATATTTGGTCAGTATCAAAAATATTCGTACTTTTGCACTCGCAATTGAACGATAGAGATTGTCCCATGGTGTAATGGCAGCACTACAGGTTTTGGTTCTGTCTGTCTAGGTTCGAGTCCTGGTGGGACAACGTAAAAGGAGTTGGATTTTCAACTCCTTTTTTGTTTTAGAAATATCCATATCATGAAGAAACTTGTAATATTCGACCTTGATGGCACATTGGTAAACACTCTTACCGACCTTACAGAATGCGTAAACTATGCACTAGGCAAATGCAACTATCCTCAGCATTCCTTCGATGAATACCGTTATTTTGTGGGCAACGGCATCAACAAACTTATAGAGCGTGCTTTGCCCGAACCCAATAGAAATGTGGAAACCATTATGTATGTAAAATCGATATTTGTGGAATACTATATGCAGCACAAGACCGACAAGAGTTATGTATATCCCGGTATTGATGATTTGTTACGAACGTTGCAAGACAAAGGCATTATGCTGGCAGTGGCTTCCAACAAATACCACGAGGCTACTTTGGAGATGATAGCCCACTACTTTCCCACTATAAACTTTGCCAAAGTGCTAGGTCAACGCGATGGTGTTCCTACAAAACCTCACCCTCAGATAGTGGAAGAGATATTGGAAGCTACCAAGGTGTGTAAGAATGATGTGCTATACGTTGGCGACAGCGGTGTGGATATGACTACGGCTGCCAATGCAGGTGTAGATTCGGCAGGAGTGGATTGGGGACTGCGAACGGTGGAAGAACTTAGAGCAAACAATGCTACATACATTATAAGCAACCCTGCCGAGATATTGGATATAATAGAACGATAAGATTATGCGATACTTTATTCACCTGGCATACAACGGCACCCCATACCATGGCTGGCAGATTCAGCCGAATGCAGCTTCGGTACAAGAAACATTGGAAAATGCTTTCTCGCTACTATTGGGCGAGGCTATAGGTATAGTAGGTTGTGGACGTACCGACACCGGAGTGCATGCCTCCGACTTTTATGCCCACTTCGAAACCGAGCAAAAACTATCAGACACAGAACTTACACAACTTACATCCAAAGCAAACTCTTTCCTAAGCGAGGATATAAGAATATACCGCATATTTGTGGTAAACGACGATGTTCATGCACGCTTCAGTGCAACGGCTCGCACATATCAGTATCATGTATCGAATGTGAAACAGCCATTCAGCAAGGACTTTTGCCATAGAGTTTTCTACAATCCCGATATAGAATTGATGAACCAAGCCGCCAATATACTATTTGAATATACCGACTTTACATCCTTTTCCAAACTACACACACAAACGGCAACTAACAACTGTACCATACTACAAGCCCATTGGGATATGGTAGGCGAAGAGTATGTGTTTACCATTTCGGCCAACCGCTTTTTACGTAATATGGTACGTGCCATAACGGGTACGTTGCTCGAAGTAGGCCGTGGTAAACTATCGCTTGACGACTTCCGCAAAGTAATAGAAAGCAAAAACCGTTGTAACGCCGGTACTTCACTACCAGCCAAAGCGTTGTTCCTTACCAAAGTAGAATACAAAGGGCTATTGTAGAAACTGTCCTTGTGCTGAAAAAAAAGTTGACACAAAAGTCAACAAAATGAATAAAGAAAGTAAAAGAAAACGAAGAGAAAATTTCAAATACGATGAGAAAATAGACATCGTTAAGTTACACTATTTGAAGGTGTAAGTTTAAAAGAATTGGCACGAATTTACAACACAGAATCTTCTGTTATAACGAGAATTATTAGTACCTTTGCAAAAGAAAAAGATACAAATTTAATGATAATGGGCAGAAATACAACAATCAGTAAATCAGACGAATTAAAATCTTTACGCAAGGAAGTTTTAGAACTAAAGAAACGTCTC
>JAFWZP010000107.1 GCA_017522255.1 Bacteroidales bacterium
GATGTGGTAATTGCAGTTGGTTACCGTGTGAATAGTTATGAGGCAACACAGTTCCGCATTTGGTCAACTCAGGTTTTGAAAGAGTACTTGACTAAGGGTTTTGTATTGGATGATGAACGCCTAAAGGGTAAGAATGTGTTTGGAGCAGATTATTTCGATGATTTGCTTGACCGCATTCGCGAGATTCGCCTTTCGGAGCGTCGTTACTATCAGAAGATTACGGATATATATAGTGAATGTAGTGCTGACTACGACAAGGATAACGAAACAACTAAGCTATTCTTCAAGACGGTGCAAAATATGATGCACTATGCTGTGACGAAACAGACTGCTGCCGAAATAATCTATGATCGTGCAGATTCAGAGCGTCCTCATATGGGACTTACTACTTGGAAGAACGCCCCCGATGGCAGAGTTATAAAGTCTGATGTTACGATAGCCAAGAACTATCTTAGCGAAAAGGAGGTTGAATCGCTGAATCTTTTGAGCAATGCTTTCATAGATATGGCTGAATTACGAGCTATAGATCATGTAGTAATGACAATGGCTGATTGGAAAGATGTACTCAGTAGATATATGGAACTGAACAATAAAGCTTTGCTTACGGATACAGGGCGTGTCACACACGAGCAAGCAGAAGAAAAGGCTCTGACTGAGTATGAAAAGTTCAGAGTTATACAAGATAGAGAAATTCTGAGTGACTTCGACCGACAACTGAAATCGCTATTTGATAGCAATGAGTTTGGTATATGATGCAAGGAAGATTGAGAGTCTAGTAATACTTGTAATCGTCATCCTCGATTCTTATCTGCATTTTATTATACTCCACAATAAAAAAGGCACTCGATTGAGTGCCTTTTCTTTTATGATAAAACGTTGAATTATTATTCTTCGTTTGCTTCTTGTTCTTCGTAAGCTTTCAATAGAGCTTGTTGAACATCTGTAGGTACTTGTTGATATTCTGCGTAAGTCATCGAGAAAGTACCACGACCACTTGTCAACGAACTCAAAGCAGTAGAGTAACGGTTCATTTCGGCCAAAGGAGCTTTAGCACGGATTATTTGGTATTTACCTTCGCTATCCATACCCATCACGATGGCTCTTCTACCTTGAAGGTCGGTCATTACACCACCCATAGCTTCGGCAGGAACGGTAACTACTACGTCGTAGATAGGTTCCAAAATCTTAGGACCGGCGTTTTTAAATCCGTCTTTGAAGGCGTTACGTCCGGCAAGTTTAAATGCCATTTCGTTAGAGTCTACCGGGTGCATTTTACCGTCGAAGATGTTAACAACGATGTCGCGAGCATAAGAACCTGTCAAAGGACCTTGTTCTAATTTTTCCATTATACCTTTAAGGATAGCAGGCATAAAGCGGGCATCGATAGAACCACCTACGATACAGTTGTTGAATATAAGTTTACCGCCCCATGGAAGTTCGTGAGTTTCGGTACCACGGATAGGATATTTTGTTTGGTTTGGCATGCCATCGTAGTAAGGTTCGATAAGCATGTGTACTTCACCAAATTGTCCCGAACCACCTGATTGTTTTTTGTGGCGGTACATGCTTTCGGCCGATTTAGTGATAGTTTCACGATAAGGAATCTTAGGATCGGTAAAGTTAACTTCAAGTTTATGAACGTTGGTGAAATACCATTTTATTGTGTTCAAGTGAAGTTCGCCTTGGCATCCCAATATAGTTTGACGCAATTCGCGAGAGTTTTCCAAAGTCAAAGAGCGGTCGCTGTTTACCATTTCTATCAATACGGCACCTACCTTTTCGTCGTCCGACGAGTTGGCAGCTTTTACTGCTACTGTGTATATTGGTTTTGGGAACTCGATAGGAGTAACTTGTTGGTCGGAGTTTTTGGCCGATGCCAACGATTGGTTGGTCTTAACGTCTTTAAGTTTGATAGTGCAGAAAATATCACCGGCAACGGCTTTTTCTACTTTTTGACGGTTCTTACCGGCACATATCAATATTTGCGACAAACGTTCTTTACCTTGTGTGTTGGCGTTGATAAGGTCTAAACTTTCTGTTACTTCACCGTTCATCACCTTAAGGTAAGTAACTTCTCCCAAGTGTTGTTCGTTGGCAGTTTTGAAAGCAAACACCAAAGTAGGAGCAGCAGCGTCGTATTTGATTTCTTCGCCTTTTGTTGTTTTTGGTAAATTCGATACTTGGTTAGGAGCAGGCACATTGTCTACAATAAATTCCAATATACGAGCTACACCCATATCGTCTTTTGCATTTGAGCAAAGGATTGGATAAAGGTCAAGTTTATCGATAGCCAAACGCAAAGCTTTCGAAAGGTCTTCGGCCGAAAGATCGCCTTCTTCGAAGTATTTTTCCATCAATTCGTCGTCGGCAGCAGCTGCTTCTTCTACCAATGCACTACGCATTTCGGCTGCTTTATCGGCTTGGTCGGCAGGTATTTCGCTTACTTCTACTTTGCCTCCTTTAAAGGTATACATTTTGTTCGACACAATGTCGATTATGCAGTTGAATCCTATACCTTGGTTAACGGGATATTGGATAACGGTACATTTGTTGCCAAAATAATCTTTTAGTTGAGCCACACATTCGTCAAAGTTGGCTTTTTCGGTATCAAGTTGGTTGATATCAAAAATAAGGGGAGTTTTTAAAGCGTTGGAATAGCGGTATGCCAATTCGGTTCCCACTTCGATGCCGGCTTGTGCATTTACTGTAACAACAGCAGCTTCCACTACGTTGAAAGCACTTACTAATTCTCCTTGAAAATCGGCAAAGCCGGGTACGTCTAATATATTTATTTTCTTGCCGCCAAATTCTGTGTATAACAGAGTTGTCGATACCGAGTTTTTTCTGTCTATTTCTATGTCGCGATAATCCGATACTGTATTTTTATCGTCAACAGTACCTCTACGATTTATAACACCGCCGTTGAAAAGCATAGCTTCGGCCAAGGTGGTTTTTCCCGATTTTGCTCCTCCTACAAGGGCAATATTACGGATGTCGGATGTTTGATATACTTTCATCTGTCGTATTATGTTTTATGTTTTTATTATATTATTTGCGTCAAATTATTGTCTCTACATCGAAGTCGTATACATTATATATATAGTTTGCCAAATGTATTTTGGTGTTTTTGCAAACATTGCTGATGTCTCTAAGTATTGTTATACCTATTGATAAACAGTTTTTTATAAAGTCATTCGCCCTCTTTTGGAGTTTTCTTTGAGACCACAAATGTACGTATTTTTTTTGAAATACACAAATTGGAATATTCAACTTATCAAGAAATATTTGTTAGAAACATCACATATAGTTGTTTTTTTTGTGCCGAGATGTTCTAAACAATATCTTTGTTCAGTATCTGTTTTCTCCGCTATAATAGCCTTTAAAACCCGTGGAAAAAAATCAATAACGGTCTACAAAACTTCTTTTTCTCTGCTCTAAAACTTTATCCCAAACTTTGGGACGAATATTTCAAACTTTGGGATAAATATTTCAAACTTTGGGACGAATATCCCAAAGTTTGGTATATAGAATTGCAGTAGGATAAAATAATTTTTTATGCCTGGGTTGGAAACTTTTATAGGTTGGGTGTGATAAATTTATTGGTAGGGAATGATTGACTAAATGTATGGTATGTGACTTTTGTATGAAAATAAAAAACTCAAAAATTTTGCCGAATAAATAAAAAGATGTATCTTTGCAAACCGAATATATACACGAGAAACGAATATTCAACAAACATTCAATCTCTTTTAATCGATACACCGTCATGAGAAAACACATTTCGATATTTGCTGCTATTTTAACAGTTTGTCTTTCGAGCAACGCACAGGTAAACTTCTCGGCACGAGTGTTTGCCCCTAGCGGCAAGCAGCTAGATGATTATTTTGCTTTTAGCTTGAAAGTAGAATGCGAGGACACTGTACGCTACCACCATTGGACTGACACTGCAACAATAGCACATTTCGAGAACATTCCTATCGGTTCGCGATGCTATTTTAGATATAACGATTACTCCAGAAGTGAAAACTTTGACTTTCCGATATTTACCATCAACTCCGATATACACATAGATTCTTTGGTCGTAAAACCATGTTCTAAAGACAATGGGTGGTTTTGGTCCAAAGCTAAAAAAGACAGCATATTGCACAGCAATGCAGCAAAATGGACAGCGAACATAAAGGGATACGACACACTGTGGTACGACTCCGTATCCAACAAATACTTTATCAACAAGAACAATCCTTATTGTCTGCATCTTGCACGCCTATACTACAACGATTGGATGGAGCCATTTTCCTCGTGGCGAATATGGCAACACTCGGCAGACAGTGCCTATAAGTACTGCCTTTATGCTTACAAAAAATATCCATATCTTTATTATCCATTGCGGCAGCTGGCACATCATTTAGGCATAGAGTTCAACGAAAAAACACCTAAAGAACCAAACAAAAAAACATTTATTCCACAACCTCCCATGATGAAAGAATGGTGGAAAGACACTACGGCTAACCTATTATACATATGGAAAAAGCATACAGATAATAATTCCTTCTATAAGAAACATTGCTTGGAAAAAGGCAGAGAGAAAAGCCTCTGCTATCCGGTGGGCGACAACGGAATTGTACGCCTAATAATAATGGATCCACTGGGCGGAAATCGGATATATCGTATCCAAAACGGCAAATTACATTTTAAACATCTGAGAGCTTACAAACCAAAACTATTGATAAATGACAGTTACGAACTTACGCCTATGGAATTAGACTCCATAGCATTACTTGTAGACGCATTTAGTCGCCTTCCTCGCACCAACGACGACAGCGGGCTTTACGTCATTGACGGCAGCACATATCTGCTAGAATACATCATTGATGGAAAATACTATTACTACGAAACATCGTCGGGAGCAACACCCAAAGAGCTTGAAGACATAATAGATGCTATGTATGATATAAAAAACAAGTACTACAAACCATCATTTATCACACGATGGAAAGAGGCTCGGAGAAAGAAATATCTATAATTAAAATATTTTTCGTACCTTTGCAAAATATTTCAGGGCTTAATTGGTCATAAAGTCGAATGTATTTTTGTTGGCAAATATTTAGCACTCAATCTAATGATGCTATCGGTGAATTGTGCGGCTTGATGATTCAATTTTGAGTAAATAATAACATTATACTATTAGATTTATGACATTTTCGGAATTAGGTGTTGGTGCAAAAGTGTTGCAAGCCATCACCGAATTGGGCTTCGAACGCCCTATGCCTGTACAAGAAGTTGTACTACCTATATTGTTGAACGAAGAAACCGATTTGATAGCTTTGGCTCAGACCGGTACCGGCAAAACGGCCGCTTTCGGCATTCCTACTATCCAAAACCTCGATTATACCAATCCTCATACCGAGGCTGTGATACTTAGCCCCACACGCGAACTATGTGTGCAGATAGCCAACGACCTTACCAACTATGCCAAATACATACCCTCGTGCACTATGGTGCCGGTGTATGGTGGTGCAAGCATAGAGTTGCAGAAGAAGGCTTTAAAGAAGGGTGCCAAAATAATAGTAGCCACTCCGGGACGTATCAACGACCTTTTGCGTCGCAAGTATATCGACCTTTCGCATGTACGGTGGGCTGTGCTCGACGAAGCCGACGAGATGTTGGATATGGGATTTAAGGACGACCTTGATTTCATTCTGGCTCAAACACCCGAAGACAAACACACCTTGCTATTTTCGGCCACCATGCCTGACGAGGTAGCACGTATAGCTTCCAACTATATGCACAACCCCAAGGAGGTAACCATAGGTGTACGCAACTCGGGTTCGGCCAACGTAAGGCACTGCTACTACCTGGTGCAAGCCAAAGACCGCTATTTGGCTCTTAAGCGTATTGCCGACTACTACCCCAGCATATATGCTATAATATTCTGTCGCACAAGGTCCGAAACACAAGAAGTGGCTACTGCTCTTATCCGCGACGGCTATAATGCCGATGCCTTGCACGGAGACCTTTCGCAAGCGCAACGCGATCATGTAATGGAGCGTTTCCGCTGTAGAAACTTGCAAATGTTGGTGGCTACCGATGTGGCAGCACGTGGTTTGGACGTATCGAATCTTACTCACGTTATCAACTACAATCTGCCCGACGAGATAGAGCAATATACCCATCGTAGCGGTCGTACAGGTCGTGCCGACAAAACGGGTATATCCATTGCCATAGTAAACCTTCGTGAACGCCACAAAATTAAGGCTATCGAAAAGATAATAAAGAAGAAGTTTGAGCAAGTACCTGTACCCACCGGCATGGACGTTTGCGAGAAACAGTTCTACAACCTTATAGCCAAAGTGGAACGAGTGGAAGTAAATTACGACGAGATAAGCAAGTTTGTATCCGAAGTAGTTAAGCGTTTGGAATGGATGGATAAGAAGGAATTGATAAGCCGTTTTGTGTCGTTGGAGTTTAACCGCTTTTTGGAATACTACCGCAATTCGCCCGACCTGAATGTGGCCGAGAAAGAAGAGAAAGCCAAGATAGAGAAAAAGAAAAGCAAGGTTCAGCACAACGATGTGGGTATGGTACGCTTATTCTTTAACCTTGGCTACGAAGATAAGATATTGCCACAACGCCTGATAGGATTGATAAATGACACTTGCAACAACAAGGATATCAAGATAGGTAAGATTGACATATTGGAACGTTTCTCGTATGTGGACGTTGATGGCTTTTATGCCAACGACATTATAGAGGCATTCCATGGCGAAACCTATCGAAGAAAGCCACTGATAGTGGAGGCTGCCAATGCCAAGAAAGCCGGCAACGATAAGAAAAGTCGCCGTCGCGTGAAGGATATAGACAAGAAGAGTACTGCTAAGGAAACACGCCGTCGTAGCGATGAAAAGTCTTCGAAACGAGCCAAGAACAACGAATTTGCAGACAAGAAAAGCAAGAAAAAACGTAGAAGATAAATCAATGGCGACGTATCGAAAGATATGTTGCCATTATTACATTAAACCAAAGGGTAATATTGTTTGTTTTATACATAAAAATTAATTTATGAAACGTATAACAATATTATCAATTATGGCAACAACATTGCTCTTTAATAGTTGTAAAAGCACCGATAACATCAATCAAACCACAATAAAACATTTAGATGTGGATAAATATATGGGGCGGTGGTACGAGATAGCACGCTATCAACATCATTTTGAAAAGGATTTGGAAGGGGTGCAAGCCTACTACACTTTGATGGACGATGGAATGATAAAGGTGAAGAATAGTGGTTATAAAGACAGTTTGGGCGGAAAGTATAAAGAAATAATAGGTAAAGCTCGAAAGAAAAAAGGAGCTACAGCCGGGGAACTGGAAGTGAGTTTCTTTTGGATATTCTATAGCGACTATAAAATATTGGAACTTGATAGTGTAAATTACAGCTATGCATTGGTGGGTTCGGATAGCGACAAATATTTGTGGATACTAAGCCGAACACCTAAAATGAAGCCCGACGATTTGGACTATCTTTTGAGCAGAATTGCCGATAGAGGATATGATATAGATGCATTATATTGGGTAAATCAGCCATAAAAACACATAAAAAATAAGTTGATATTGTTTTGTCAATCAGTTCTTTTATGTTTCTTTGATGTAATAAGTGATGATATAAATTTGAATATTTAAAAAAAAGTTTGTACCTTTGCAAGTTCAAAGAAAGAGAATTGAAAGATGAAAAAAATATTAATGGGAATAGGAATAATAGGCATAGCAGCAATGATAGGCTCGTGTACAAAACACGAATATTGCATGTGTAGCTATAGCAAAGTGCCGGGTGCAAGTCCCGTGGTGTATCAAGAATTTCATATCGAAGATAAGAGTTGTAGTACCTACATACCCGAAGATTGGCTCTTGGATCCTGTAACATACCTAAACCCCAGATGCGAAAAAATATCTGATTAAACAATCATCTATAAAACATACAAACATATCAACTTATGAAGAAGGTATTTTATATATTTGTAGCATCGTTGTTTGTAGCAAGTGCGGTATCGTCGTGTTCTAAAGAAAAAGAGTGCGTTTGCTACAATCCCGATAGCGTGGTAACACACGAAACAGCCGAAGAATGCCATTATTTGAACATAAACGAAATGTGGCACGATAGTACTTTGGTGGTTATTAAATATTGTTTGGAAGAATAATAACGATAGGTTTAAATACTATTTATAATCAAATAACGATAGGTTACGCTAGTTGCAATTTTAGATAACCTATCGTGTTTGTTTTTGGTTTATGTTTTCGTTTTTTAATTGCATCAAAACAACAAAACTGATAAATTAGATATGCAAAAGGTTAAGTTGATACTGAAGATTCTTTTGGGCTTAGTGTTTATACTGTCCGGAGTATTGAAACTGATAGATGTTGATAAGTTTGAGTTATATGTATATAGTTTCAATTTTCTAAGTCTTTCGTTGTCGTATATAGCAGCACGGTTGCTTATTGCATTTGAGTTTTTATTAGGTGTGGCATTGGTAGTCAATATCTTCAATAAATATGTGATGCGTACCACATTGATCACTTTGGTGGGGTTCACACTCTTTTTGCTGTATCTTATTCTTATAGGTCGCACTGACAATTGTCATTGCTTTGGAGAATATGTGCAGTTTAATCCCATCGAAAGCATAGTCAAAAATGTTATTTTTATGGCTATATTGTTGTTCTGTTGGAATGTGAAATCGTTTAAAATAAAAATTAAATGGTATTTTATTGCTCTTGCAGTACTCGTTCCTTTTGCAGCGGTGTTTATTGTGTCGCCTCCCGATAATTTTATGAAGTATCCCACCCAAGCCAAGTATAGTGTTAACGAAGAGTTATTTACACAGCATATATCTGCAGGTGGTGCTTTGGATACCTTAAACATAAGCGAAGGTAAAAAGATGGTGGCTTTGTATAGCCCCAATTGTAAGTATTGCAAGATGTCAGCACGTAAAATAAATACAATACGCCAACGGCTCGATATTCCCGACAAAGATATAATAACGGTATTTGGTGGCGAGGTGAAAGACCTAACGCCATTCTACGCCGAAACCGAAACCACGCCATTGCAACCGATATTTATGGACGGCGATTTATTCTTGCCGCTTACCTATGGTCGTTTTCCGGCAGTATTACTCCTCCAAGATGGCACCATAGTTCAAGCGTTCCAATATCGCAGCATAAGCGAAACGGAGATAGAGAAATTCTTTCTCGAATAAAAAGAAGGGGGGTATTTATCATAACAAAAAGAAGTAGGCACCATATATACATGGAGTCTACTTCTTTCATTGTTGTATTATTATGGTAACTATAATTCGTAGCCAAAGTGTTTTAGGGCTTTATCGCTGTTTCGCCAATCTTTTAGGACTTTTACTTGCATATTTAGGAAACACTTGCGACCTGTAAATTCTTCTATGTCTTTCCGAGCTTCGATGCCGATTTTCTTTAACGATTTGCCTTGGTGTCCTATTATTATACCTTTTTGGCTTTCGCGTTCTACGTATATTATCACCGATATTTTGTCTATATCTTCGCATTCTTGATACGATTCTACTACTACTTCGGTGCTATAAGGTATTTCTTTTTGGTAGTATAGCAATATCTTTTCGCGTAGTATCTCGCTTACAAAGAATCTCATACTTTTGTCGGTAAGCTCATCTTTGGGGAAGTAAGGAGGGTTGTCGGGCAAAAGCTCTAATATTTTTTCGAATATGGCATCAACGTTGAAACGTTCGGTGGCCGATGCCGGTATTATGTATGCGTTGGGTATCTGGTTTTGCCAATAGGCTATTTTGTCGGCAACCATATTTTGATTACTCAAATCTATTTTGTTTATAACCAAAATAATCGGTATTTTCGACAAAATTATTTTTTGCAACACTTCTTGGCGTTTGAATGTTTCTCCCACTTCGGTAACCAATAGGAAAAGGTCGGCATCTTTTATGGCTGAGTTTACGAAAGTCATCATGCTTTCGTGTAGTTTATAGTGCGGGTTTACTATACCCGGAGTGTCGGAATATACTATCTGAAAGTCTTCGCCGTTCACTATGCCCATTATGCGGTGGCGTGTGGTTTGGCTTTTGGATGTTATTATAGATAGTTTCTCGCCTACAAGGGCGTTCATTAAAGTGCTTTTTCCTACATTTGGGTTCCCGATAATGTTTACAAACCCTGCCTTATGATGTTTGTTTTCTTCCATTAGTGATAAAACTTTGTATGAGATATTTCGTTGCAAAGGTACAAATTTTTTTCAATATAAATTGTTCATTTGAATAAAAAAGTGTACCTTTGCACGTGGAAAACTATAATGATTTAAACTATAACACAATAAACAGTTGTAACTTATGAAAATATTTAGCGAGATAGGATCGTATTTAATATTGTTGAAAAATGTATTTCATATACCCGAAAATCCTCGTTTATATCGCAAGAAAGTTATCTTTGAAATGCGAGTTTTGTGCTTAGATTCGTTACCGATTATAGCTGTTATAAGTATATTTGTGGGAGCAGCTATCGTTATTCAATTAGCAGCAAATCTTAGCAACCCTATTTATCCGCGATGGATAACCGGATATTCGTCCCGTGAGGGTATAATGCTCGAGTTTGCTCCCACGATGATAAACCTTGTGTTGGCAGGCAAAATAGGTAGCCACATAGCCTCGGAAATAGGCACTATGCGTATTACCGAACAGATAGATGCCTTAGATGTGATGGGGGTAAATAGTGCCTCGTATCTTATTCTTCCCAAGATAATAGCTTGTGTGTTGTTTAGTCCTGTTGTTATTGTTGTTAGTATATTTTTGGCACTTATGGGAGGATGGTTGGCAGGAACTCTCACGGGGGTTATATCATCGTACGACTTTTTAGATGGCCTTCAACTTGATTATACCAACAAGTCATTAATCATTAGTTTGGTGAAGGGATTGGTGTATAGCTTTATTATATCGTCGATACCTGCATATAGGGGATACACTGTCAGTGGTGGTGCATTGGAGGTAGGTCGTTCCAGTACTAAGGCTGTGGTAGAAAGTTGTATCACACTTATAATAGCTAATCTTGTAATAACTAATTTGTTGATCTGATGATTGAGATAAAGAAATTATATAAGTCGTTTGGCGACAAAACGGTATTGAACAATATAAATGCAGTGTTCGAAACCGGCAAAACCAACCTTACCATAGGACGTAGTGGAAGTGGCAAAACAGTGCTGATGAAAACTATGGTGGGCTTAGAGTGTATAGATAGCGGACAAGTGCTTTTTGATGGGAAAGATATGGTAACAATGTCTAAGAAGGAGCGTCATTCGCTTAGAGAAAGTATAGGTATGGTATTTCAAAATGGAGCCTTGTTCGATTCGATGAGTGTGGCCGATAATGTGCGTTTCCCCTTACGTATGTTTACCAATATGACTAATGGTGAAATGGATAAAAGAGTGGATTTTTGTTTGGATAGAGTTAATCTTGGCAATGTGCATACTTTTACTACATCAGAACTTAGTGGTGGTATGCGTAAGCGTGTAGCTATAGCCAGAGCTATTGTTACTAATCCTAAATATTTGTTTTGCGACGAGCCAAACTCTGGTCTCGATCCCCAAACTTCGATACTTATCGATAACTTGATTAAAGAGATTACTGAAGAATATAATATCACCACTATAGTGAACACTCACGATATGAACTCGGTGATGGGGATAGGCGAACATATTATTTTTATTCATCAGGGCAACCTATGGTGGGAGGGTACTCGAAACGAGATAACCAACACTACCAATCAGGAATTGAATGATTTTATGTTTAACAACGAGCTGACAAAACTTTTGAAAGCTTCGGTATTGGAAAAGGCAGTGAAATGAGTAAGACAAAAGACGAAATAGTAAAAGATTGGCTTCCAAGATATACAGGTACCTCATTGGAAGAATTTGGAGAATATATATTATTGACTAATTTTGGGCATTATCTTAATCTTTTTTCCGAAAAGTTTGGTGTAGAGATAAAAGGAAAAAATAAGGCTATGCCATCGGTAACGTATGGCAATATAACATTGATAAACTTTGGTATGGGTAGCCCTAATGCTGCCACTATAATGGATCTGCTTACTGCCATAATGCCAAAAGCTGTATTGTTTTTGGGTAAATGTGGCGGATTGAAAAATATTTCAGATCTTGGCGATTATGTATTGCCTATAGCAGCTATAAGAGGCGAAGGTACTTCGAACGATTATTTCCCGCCCGAAGTGCCGGCTTTGCCTGCTTTTACTCTCCAACAAGAACTATCGGCTGTAATAAACGACTATAAAGAGGATTATTGGACAGGTACAGTTTATAGTACAAATAGGAGAGTGTGGGAATACGATGAGGACTTCAAGGAATACTTGAAAAAAATACGCTGTTTGGCTATAGATATGGAAACTGCTACTTTATTTACAGTAGGCTTTGCTAATCGTATTCCTTGTGGTGCTTTGCTGTTGGTAAGCGATCAACCTATGATTTCGACCGGTATAAAAACCGAAAAGAGCGACAATTTAGTTACTACAAAGTATGTGAATACTCATTTCGAGATAGGGCTTACAACCATGATGAAATTGAGTGAAAGCAATGTACCTATCAAGCATTTGAGGTTTGATTAGAAAACAGTTGATATTTTTATATTCCTATGAAAAAGATATTTTTGGTTATACAACGTGAATACCTTACTCGTGTTAAGAAGAAAACCTTTTGGTTGGCCACTTTGTTGGTGCCTATAATGTTGGTGGCATTGTATGTGGTGCCAATCTATTTGTCGATGAACTCGTTGGAAAGAACTGATATTATTGTTGTAGACGAAACGGAGCTTTTTGGTAAATTTCGCACCAACGAGGATGTAAAGTATCATCACAAAACCGATATAGATGAGGCAAAGCATTTGATTATGCAAACCGATGACTATGCAGCCATAGTGTATATACCTAAAACCGAAACACGTATACCTTCTGATGCTTATTTGTATTATTACTCCAATTCGCCTAATGTTATTGTAAAAACCAATATCGAAAATCAGTTGCAGAGGATACTTAAGAATAATATCCTGCTTGAGGTACATCAGATATCCAAAGAGGATTATGAGATGATAAACAATGCTACAATACATTTACACTCTAAGGATTTGGAAACAGGACGTGCCGACTTTTTGGAGATAAAAACTGTCTTGGGATTGGTGTTGGCATTGCTGATATATTTTGTGATATTTATGTTTGGCTCGCAAGTGATGAGGGGTGTTATCGAAGAAAAAAACAATAGGATAATAGAGGTAATGGTATCGTCGTTGCGGCCTTTTCAGCTTATGATGGGCAAGATAGTGGGGATAGCTGCTGTGGGTCTTACTCAGTTTGTGTTATGGATTATGCTTTCGGTAGCTGCCATAGCTGTGGTTAATGTAACTAATGCCGATATGTTCGCTCAAATATCGCAAGCACAAAATGCAAAGAATATCGTTACTACCGATACTCAAGTGGCTAAAGAAGCATCGCAAACTATTGCCAATCAGTTGCCCGAAATCACTCAAGGATTGCTGGCTATAGACTTTAAAGTTATACTAAGTGTGTTTGTGTTCTTTTTTGTGTTGGGCTATCTGTTGTATGCTTCACTTTTTGCTGCAGTGGGTGCCATAACCGAAAATGAGTCCGATTCGCAACAATTTATACTTCCGCTTACCATACCATTGATTATAACTATAGTGCTTTCGCCAATGATAATCAACTCGCCCAATGGAGTGTTAGCTCAATGGCTTTCGATGATACCTTTCACATCTCCGGTGGCCATGATGTTGCGTGTGCCTTTCGGTTTACCTATATGGCAGGTATGGCTTTCGCTGGCATTGTTGTTGCTGACGTTTGTGGCTTGCACTTGGGTGGCTGCCAAAATATATCGCACCGGTATATTGATGTATGGCAAAAAGATAACCTATAAAGAATTGTGGAAGTGGTTGAAGTATTGATGTAATATCTCTTGTTATGATATATTTGGCACCAATGCAAGGACTCACCGAGATAACTTTTCGTAAGGCTTATTACAAAGTGTTTGGCCTATCGGGTATCGATATGGCCATAAGTCCGTTTATATCTCTTACTCATGGCTCGTTGGCTAATGCTTATAAAAAAATAAAAGATGTGTTGCCGGAGTGTAATGCCGAATCGTTGCCGATAATACCTCAGATATTAGGCAACGAGGTCCCTCAGTTTATTGATATGGCAAACCGCCTTGGCGAGATAGGTTACGATGAGGTGAATTGGAATATGGGATGCCCCGTGCCGAAGGTGGCTCACAAAAAACGTGGTTCGGGATTGCTACCTTATCCCGATATGGTGGACGATATTTTATCTAAAGTTTTACCTAAGGTCTCTACTCGTATTTCGATAAAAATAAGGCTTGGATATTATAACCCTGACGAGGTGTTCGACCTTGTGCCGGTGTTTAATAAATATCCGTTGGCTAATGTTGTTGTTCATCCAAGAATAGGATTGCAGATGTATGATGGCGATTTGTTTTTGGATGTGTTTGCCCAAGTAGTCTCCACCATTAAACATAAGATAATTTTTAATGGCGACATATGCAGCGTAGACGATTATGTCAAAATGAAGTTGTTATTTCCTCAAATAACAGATGTGATGATAGGGCGTGGGGTTGTGGTCAATCCTCTTTTGCCACTCGAAATAAAGGGGCAAAATATATGCAATTACAACGATAAATATGCTGAGTTTGTAACCTTGTTGTTCGACGAAATTAATGCCCGAAATGTTCCGGAAATATCAAAACTGAGAAAGACAAAAGAGTATTGGCAGTATTTTGCTCAAAACTTCGATTTAAGCGAAGAAGATAGGAGAGGAGTGTTGTTGATGACCGACCTATATGATATGCAACGTGTGATTGTAGAAATAGTGTCTAAAGCCGATAGACTATGTATGCCGAACTGTAGGTAGTAGTGCCTTGCTCTTGTATATTATTCGAAAAGTTTGTAACTTTGCACCGATAATTCAAAAAGTAATAATAAACATATTGTATATGAAAACAAAGCATATAGTATTTCTTTTTCTAATGACGACTTCGGTGTCGTCGTTGTTTTCGCAGGCTGATATGAATGCCGACGAAAAATATAATAATTATCGAACACAGCTAAAGCAACGCTTTATGTATTACACGCAAGATCCTTCTGTTAGAGGTTCGCATTTGCCTGTAGAACTTATCAAGGTGGATTCTAAAGGCGAAACCACTGCCTATTGGGCTGATGCTACTTGGTGGCAAGGGCATTACATAGCTATGTTGGCTTTGGAGTATCGCAGTTTGCAGTTGCAAGGTCGTTCCACCGACTCTACATTGCAAGAGTTGCGTTGGGCAGTGGCTACCCTCAAACGTTTAGATGCCCATGCCGAAAGCTATTGGAATGGAAAAGATAGTTTGAATGGATTCTTTCTTCGCGATGATGTGCCTGCCGACCTGAATACTGCCATGAATGTGGATATTATAGATAGCGACTACGAATCGCGTTTGGGCGACACCACTACTTTAAGTAATGCTCCAAGTCAAGACCAGATATGGGCGTGTTATCTTGGCTTTGCATTAGTGATAAAGCTCGTCGACGATGAATCTTTGCGTAGCGAGGTAACCAACTTGGCTCGCAGTTTTGTGCAGTGCATGCAAAGCCAAAACCAAAAGGGACGTAAGAGTTGGGAGATACTAAATCCCACTACCGGACAGCTGATACAGAAGAGTGGCGATATTAAATGGTTGCAGCATGGCCATGTGCTGGCAGGAGAGTATATCACCAACGAGGATTTACACTTTGGCAAGTCCGACAACGGATGGTGGCGTACGGTGTGGAACTTTATGCAAAACAACTGCCTGATGCGTAAGAAGGGCAATTTTGTGTGGTATGGTATATACTGTTGCTCGGTGGTGGGCAACGACTGGGGACGCGGTGCCGACAATATATATGATTGGATGAAGAAACAAGGCGAAAAGATTGCCGATATGCGTCCCGACTTGCAACAAGAATTTGTCTTTCCTCACCTACCGCTTATAGCAGCCATACTGCACGGCTACGAGGGTAACGACCCCATAGACCCCGAAGTGTACGAACGCTATTTGCAATCGGCTCCATCGCAAGGGGGGTATCGCCTGAGTAAAGATGGTGGAATAGAAACTTCGCAAGTGCCATGGCACTCACTATCGCTCTTCTGCCCTTGGCACCTCAACGATTATGGATACTACAATATGTTGGATTATATGCTTATGTACAATGCTTACAACATCGTTTACAAATCGGGCGACCCCGAATTTGAAATATTCAGCGCCACATTACGACAAAACGAAAGCACAAATGTTGAATAATTATATTGAATAAAAATAATATGGAATCGATTAAAAAGATATACCGAATAGGTCAGGGCCCATCAAGCAGCCACACTATGGGCCCACGCAAGGCTGCCGAACAGTTTAAGGCTCGCACGCCGCAGGCCGCCTCGTACCGCGTTACCCTCTACGGAAGTTTGGCTGCCACAGGCAAAGGCCACTTTACCGATAAAGCTATAATTGATTCGTTGGCACCCATAGAGGTAGAACTTGTGTGGAAACCCGAAACTTTTCTGCCATTTCACAACAATGCCATGTTGTTTGAAGCTTTGGATATAAATGCCGATGTAGTAGATAAATGGGAGATATATAGTGTGGGCGGTGGCAACTTGGCCGATCAAAATACTCACTTTACACAAGAGCATATATACGAGCATAATACCATGACCGAGATACTTAAATACATAGAGCGGCATGGGCTTACATATTGGGAATATGTGCTTAACCACGAAGGCGAAGATATATGGGACTTCCTTAATGAGCGTTGGAAAATAATGCAAAACACTGTGGAACAAGGCTTGCAAAACGAAGGTGTGATACCCGGTGGACTATGTCTAAAGCGTAAGGCTGCCACCTATTATGTAAAAGCACGCAGCTACAAGCCATCGTTGCAGGGACGTTGCTTTGTGATGGCATACGCTTTGGCTACTGCCGAAGAGAATGCTGCCGGTGGACTTATAGTAACGGCACCCACCTGTGGTTCGTCGGGTGTGCTACCTGCCGTGCTTTATCATTTAAAGAACAACCACGAGTTTTCGGATAAAGCTATACTTAAGGCAATGGCTACTGCAGCACTGTTTGCCAATGTGATAAAGACCAATGCCTCCATATCCGGTGCCGAGGTGGGTTGTCAAGGCGAGATAGGCTCGGCATGTTCTATGAGTGCCGCCGCAGCCAACCAGATATTCGGTGGTAGTCCCCAGCAGATAGAGTATGCCGCCGAGATAGCGTTGGAACATAACCTTGGACTTACCTGCGACCCTATTTGCGGTCTGGTGCAGATACCTTGTATAGAGCGTAATGCATTTGCAGCACTACGTGCATTGGATGCTAATCTATACTCGATGTTGTCCGACGGAAAACATATAATAAGTTTTGATAAGGTGGTGGATACAATGAATCTTACCGGTAAGGATTTGCCAAGTTTGTATAAAGAAACAGCCGAAGGTGGTTTGGCTTTGCTTAATCTGCACGATTAAAACATTGGAGACGTGCCACCGGTGCGTCTCTACAATACCAAATTTATATTCCGCAAATAATATATCCGATATTATATATCCTCCGAATATATACACTCCCTGTAGAGACGCGCCACCGGCACGTCTTCGATGTCGCAGCCGTAAGGCGTCGCGACCGATATTTCAGATATAAATCATGCCCTCATTAAACAAAGATTTAGATTCTAACACCGTTGATTTTATAGATATACGCTTTTGAACTGCAAAAGTAAACTATTATTTTGATATGACAAAATAAAAACAAGAATAATTTTTAATGTCTTGATTTATAGGCTTGAATTTTCGATGTTTTGGCTCAAAATATACCGACTGCTATAAAATGAGGTTGAATTTTTTGGCTTTTTTGATGTTTTTTTGTTTCTGTTCGAAAATATTTTCAAACAAGGCAACGGCATCTATGTAGGTACGGTCTATCATTCGGGCGTATATTTGCGTGGTCTTCACATTGCTGTGTCCGCATAGCTTTGAAACC